>JBDTHD010000062.1:0-8403 GCA_039937075.1 Ginsengibacter sp.
TCTATTTTTATTTTCGACGACATTCACTGGAGCAAAGAAATGGAAGACGCCTGGGAGTTAATTAAACAACACTATTCAGTTACGATGACAATTGATCTTTTCTTTATTGGCCTGGTTTTTTTTAGCAAAGATTTTAAAGTAAAACAACATTTTACCATAAGGTTTTAAATTTTCTATACCTTCGAATCATATTTGTAAACTATGATTATTGGTGTTTTAAAAGAACCGTCACCTGAAACTAAAGTCTCCATTTTACCAGAGCACATAGCGATTTTAAAAAAATTAAATGTTGACATTTTTATTGAAAAAAGTGTAGGAGAAAAAGCATTTGCTTCGGACGAAAAATATGTTGAAGCTGGCGCATCTGTGGGTTCAAGAAACGAAATAATTTCAAAATCGGATATCATATTATCCATTCATCTTCCTGAAAATGAGGAATTTGATGCGCTGAAATCAAAAATAATTTTAGGTGTTTATCAACCTTTATATCAAAAAGAATCTATTGAGCAATTGAAAGAAAAAGGAGTGACTGTTTTTAGCATTGATATGCTTCCGCGAACTACCCGCGCCCAAAGTATCGACGTTTTGAGCAGCCAGGCGAATATCGCAGGATACAAAGCAGTTTTATTAGCGGCTAATTTATTTCCTAAATATTTTCCCATGTTTATGACGGCTGCCGGAAGTATTCCTCCTGCAAAAATTTTGATATTAGGCGCTGGTGTTGCGGGTTTGCAGGCAATTGCAACAGCGAGAAGATTAGGTGCAGTAGTAGAAGTTTTTGACACAAGACCGGCAGTGAAAGAAGAAGTGATGAGCCTTGGGGCGAAATTTGTAGAAGTGGAAGGCGCTGCGGATGCGAGTAAAGCCGGTGGTTATGGCGTAGAACAATCCCCGGAATTTTTGCAAAAGCAAAAAGAAAGAATTGCAGCAAGCGTTGCCAAGGCAGATATCATAATTACCACGGCGCAGATTTTTGGTAAAAAAGCCCCGGTTTTAATTTCTGAAGAAATGATTGCTACCATGAAAAATGGTTCTGTAATTATTGATTTGGCTGCCGCAACCGGCGGAAATACTTCACTTACTAAAAATGATGAAACTATAATTTATAATGGCGTAACGATTGTTGGTAATTCTAATTTACCATCAACAATGCCATCTGATGCAAGCAAAATGTATGGAAAAAATATTTGCAATTTTTTGCAATTGATTATTGATAAAGAAGGGAAATTAAACTTGAACATTGAAGATGATTTGGTGAAAGGAACTCTCATTTGCTAATTTGCTGATGTGCAAATTGGGCTGAAATAAAAATCAGTAATATTTGTTGGTTTACTGTAAAAATTTAAAGTACTAGGTATGAACAAACGAAAACTATTTCGAAAATATATTTAATAAGTTAACGATTCAGCAACTAGCCAATTTTAAAAACTATGGACGCAATTATTCATTTTATCCAACAGAATATTCAGATGATTTACATCGTCATCCTGATGATATTTTTAGGAATAGAAATTATCGGGAGAGTGCCGAGTGTTTTACACACACCGCTGATGAGCGGTGCCAATGCCATTCATGGCGTAGTCATTATAGGCGCAATCATCGTGATGGGAAAAGCGGAAAGTGGAAATTATGTGGCGTTGGTTCTTGGATTTTTAGCAGTGGTTCTCGGAACGCTAAATGTGGTTGGGGGATTTGTTGTTACGGACAGAATGTTAGAAATGTTTAAGAAGAAAAAGTAAATCCTAATTTATAGTAAACAAACAACAGCAAAAATTAATTAACTAATCGACAGTAAATGGGCCTCAGTATTTTATCAGTTTGCTATCTTATTGCTTCAGTAACCTTTATCATCGGATTAAAAATGTTGTCCAATCCTGCGACGGCCAGGAGAGGTAATTTAATTGCGGCGGCAGGAATGATTATCGCTATTGCGGGAACTATTTTTTTATACGAAGACGATGGTAAGAAGTTAGGGAATTATCCATGGATATTTTCAGCAATTGTTATTGGGATTGTTATAGGCGTGCTGGTGGCGAAGAAAGTTAAGATGACCGCAATGCCTGAACTGGTAAGCTTTTTCAACGGAATGGGAGGTGCTTGTGCGGCGCTAATTTCAATAGTCGAGTTTGATTATTTGTTCAGAGCAAACCGATCTCTGCCTTCTACTTTATTTTCTGATGTTGTTGCAGGAGGGCATTTCCTGGCCATTATTGCGGGAACAATTATCGGTAGTATTTCTTTTGCCGGAAGCATGGTGGCATGGGGAAAATTAAGCGGAAAATTCAAAGATTATTCTTTTAAAGGGCAGCATACTGTAAACAATATTATGTTAGTTCTTATTTTGGTAATTGCTGTGTTTACTTATTTTCAAAATACTCAAACCGTAAATATTCCTTTCTTTATCACGGTGGCTTTGGCGCTTTTATATGGAGTGTTTTTTGTGTTGCCGATTGGCGGTGCGGATATGCCTGTGGTAATTTCTCTGTTGAATTCTTTTACCGGTGTAGCAGCGGCTTGCGGCGGTTTTTTATATAATAATAAAGCGATGCTTACCGGCGGAATTTTGGTGGGCGCTGCCGGAACTTTATTGACCATTCTAATGTGCCGCGCCATGAACCGAAGTTTACTGAATGTGTTAATCGGATCATTTGGAGGCAATGCTAAAGCGGTGTCAGGAGTAGAAAGTGTTCATGGAAATATCAAAGAAATTTCTTTGAGCGATGCTGCCATGTTAATGGCCTATTCTAAAAAAGTTTTGATTGTTCCGGGTTATGGATTAGCAGTCGCACAGGCACAGCATACTTGTCATGAACTGGAAAAAGCATTGGAAGAAAAAGGCGTGGAAGTAAAATATGCGATTCATCCGGTTGCAGGCCGCATGCCTGGCCACATGAATGTTTTGCTGGCAGAAGCAGATGTAGATTATGATAAATTATTGGAAATGGAAAGTGCCAATGAAGAATTTAAAAGCACCGACGTGGTTTTAATTTTAGGTGCGAATGACGTAGTAAATCCAGCTGCAAAAAATGATCCGTCGTCGCCCATTTATGGGATGCCAATCCTGGAAGTTGAATTGGCTAAAACAGTTATTGTAAATAAAAGAAGCATGAAGCCTGGATATGCAGGAATAGAAAACGCGTTATTTTATCAACCCAAAACCTCAATGCTTTTTGGCGATGCGAAAAAAGTATTGCAGGAACTGCTCGCTGAATTAAAAAACATTTAAATCTTCCAAATGTTGCTTCTATTGACATAGTAAAAGAACAAACAACGATAGTTTTTATTTTGTAAACAGGAATGCAGGTTCGGTCCTTTCAACACAAATGTCCTCTTGCATTGATTACTTTATTATGAACAATCTTTTCTAAATAGTTCCTGTTCTTCATAATTTTTTTTTCTATTTTCATGATACAAACGCAATCGTGTAATTGAATAAAAAGTTGTGTCAACTTTTGTTTTTCCTCATCCTGGAGTTTAGCGTCATTACAATAATAAATTACTTCGAGCCTCGACTGATTGGGCATTTCAACCCAGATCATTTGATTTTTGGTTTCCATTTTATTTTTTACTGAAATTAAACAAATAGTAAACCAGTAAAATTTTCGGACGATAAAAGTTATTCAGCCTTTGTGGATAAAATCACGGTATGAAAATTATCGGTGCTTTTGATTTACGCCAGTAAAGAAATAAATGATACAGATTTTTAATTTATAAATGCTTTAAAATATCTTTACCGTATACAATCAAATACGACTTAATTTTTTCTATGAGAATATTGATAGATATGGACGATGTGATCGCCGAGACGGTGGGACGTTTTTTAGAATGGTACGAGCGCGATTTCGGCCTTCGTTATTCAGAGGAAGATTTGAAAGGAACCAAGCTTCATGTAATCGTTCCTGACGAGCATAAGAAAACGGTAAAGGAATACCCTTTTCATCCTGATTTTTTTAAAGATCTTCCTGTTATAAAAAATAGTATTGAAACACTAAAAGAGCTAAACGATCGGTTCGAGGTTTATATCGCTTCGGCCGCAATGGAATTTCCTTATTCCTTACCTCATAAAAACAACTGGCTTGATGAACACTTTCCTTTTATTCCATGGAAAAGAAGAATTTTTTGTGGCGACAAAAGTGTTCTAAAAGGCGATGTTTTAATAGACGATCATGATTTTAACCTCTCTGTTTTCGATGGCAGACCCGTGATGTTTTCTGCATCTCACAATTTGAACGAAACCAAATACGAAAGGCTGGATAGTTGGCTGGATGCGGAAAAATTATTTGATTTGGAAAGGTGGTAAAATATTTTTTTAAAAGATTTTGTTTTAAATGAACATTAAAAATTACACATCAAACGGGACATTTATAATAAAAGTTTTCGCAATATTTTTCTTTTTCATAGAAATATCTGCAGTTTCCGATTTGGTAAAAAAAGTGGCTGATGTAATGCGAAAAATTATTGGCGACTTGTCAAACAAGGAAAAATTCCTTGTTGGCTTAAATATTGTATCCCTACGCAAATGATGAAGTACAAGAATATATCACCTGGCGCGAAGTACATTTCGGGAAATAAAGTACAATGGTTTCAATTAAAATTGTTTGTGACGGGTGCTTCTCCAAATTCGTCACGCGCCGTTGCATACCTTAAAAGCTTTTGCGAAAAATACCTTGGTGAAAAATATGAACTTGAAATAATTGATGTGTATCAGCAACCTTTTAAATCGAAGGATGTTAAGATTATGGCATTGCCCATGCTTCTGAAATATTTTCCTTTGCCCGTAAAAAAACTTATTGGCGATTTGTCTGATACTTCAAAAATGCTCAAAGGACTTGGCTTAAACCCTGAATTGAATGGATGGAATAAAAAATGAAAAACAGCTAACGTTGCAAATTGAAGAATTAACGCAGCAACTTGAAGAAGCAAACGATACCATTGATGCGATCCGGTCGGGGAAGATAGATGCATTGGTGGTTAGAAATAAAAACGGTTCTGAAATTTATACTTTAAAAAGCGCGGACCAAACTTATCGTGTTTTTATTGAGAAGATGAACGAAGGCGCCTTAACGCTCAATCGCGATGGTGTGATTCTATACAGCAATTCAAGAGTGGCAACGATGTTAGAGTTGCCTCTTACAAAAATAATTGGTTCTTATTTTAAAGAATACATTGAAGCCTCAGAAATAAATACTTTTGACGAGCTTTTTAAAAATGGATGGAAGACTGAAAGCAAGAGCGAGCTCAATTTATTTTCTGAGATAAAAAAATCGATTCCTGTTTTACTTTCTTTAACCGCTCTTGAATTAGAGGATGGAACAGCATTGAGCGTCATCATTACTGATCTTACGGATCAAAAAGCCATTGAAAAAGAATTAAAGGGAAATAATATTTTGTTAGAATCGGCAAGGGATTTTACTGAAAATCTTAATACCGAACTGGAACTTCGCGTTAAAGAAAGAACACTTGAATTACTGGTCAGCCGCGAACATTTTAAATTTTTGGCCGACACTATCCCTGTCATTATTTGGACAACTACTCCAGATGGAAATCCGGATTATTTTAACCGTCAATGGTACGAGTATACAGGTTTAACTTTTGAAGAATCCAGGACAACGCTCCAGCAATCTGTAATTCATCCCGCAGACCTCTCGCAAATCATGAAAACATGGGAGAATTCTCTGGCTACCGGCACCTCTTTTAAAACCGAAATTCGTTTGCGTTCTGCTTATGGCACCTATCGGTGGCATCTTGCAAATACATTGCCTTTTAGAGACAAGGAAGGGGAAATCCTTGCATGGTTTGGCGTTAGCACTGACATTGAAGGCCAGAAAAAGGATTTGAAAAAGAAGGATGAATTCATCAGTATGGCCAGCCACGAATTAAAAACTCCGGTAACAAGCCTTAAGGTATTTACAGAAATAATGTTGATGGATGCTGAAAAAAAAGGCGACAAAAACGAATTGGGAATGCTCAAAAAGATGGATAAGCAAATTAATAAGTTGACAATTTTAATAAGTGATTTATTAGATGTATCCAAAGCAAATTCCGGCCAGCTAAGTTATGATTTTGAAGAATTTGATTTTAATAATCTCGTAAAGGAAACAATGAACGAGATGCAGCTAACTTATACCCATTTTGAATTCGACTTAAAATTGGTTGATTCGGAAACCGTAATTGGCGACAGAAACAGGTTGGGACAGGTAATTAATAACCTGGTTTCTAATGCAGTAAAATATTCACCGAATGGAGATAAAATAATGATTTTTTCAGAAAAATCCGGCAGAGATATCAAGTTGTCTGTAAAGGATTTTGGAATCGGGATTCCAATAGCTGATCAACCGAAGTTATTTAGTCGTTTTTTCAGGGTAAGTGAAAGTACTTTTCCGGGCTTGGGCCTCGGACTTTATATTTGTAAGGAAATTATCAAACGCCATTCAGGGACGATTAATTTTAAAAGTAAAGAAGGAAAAGGATCTGTGTTTTCTTTTACACTACCGGTGAAAAAGAATTTGTTATTCTGATGCAATAAATAGCTTTTTTTTGCAGGGCTTCTTTAAATAGGGTAGACCCTTTCAAATGATAGATCGTTATTTTGTTTTGAACAAGCCAGCTAGCATGGTTTCGCAATTTATAAGCAGCCATAATGTTCACTTACTGGGAAATATTGATTTTCCTTTTCCCGAAGGCACCCATGCGATTGGCAGATTAGATAAAGATTCCGAAGGCCTGTTATTATTAACTACTGATAAAAAAGTTACCCGTTTAATTTTTTCCGGAGAAAAGCCACACAAAAGAACTTACCTGGTAATGGTTCAAAATAAAATGACTGAAGAAACCTTCAATCATTTTGCGAAAGGTGTTACGATTAAAATACAGAAAGGTGAAGAATATCTTGCCAGACCCGATGAATTATTACATGTAAGCAATGCCGTTAGCCTGTATCCATGGGCAGCCGATTCCCGGGAAGTTTATCCTCATACATGGCTTCTTATTACGCTTACAGAAGGGAAATACAGGCAGGTACGAAAAATGACACTTGCCCTGAGACATCGCTGTCTCAGATTGATTCGTCTGCAAATAGAAAATATTACCATTGATGGAATCGCTCCCGGAATGGTTAAGGAATTGGACCGGGAAACTTTTTACCATCTCGCAGGACTAAAATAAAATAACTGCTTATTTATTGGTTTACTATTTGTGAAGAAAACAGTGTTTAGAAAGAATCATGATCAAACAGTCTGATTTTTTTTGATTGTATCAACTCACATTTTTCACTTTATATCTTGTATCATATCAATGAAAAAAGCATTTCAAATTCTAAATGGTGTAGCGTTAATCGCAACAATTATTATCAATTATCTTTCTAACACCGGAATTTTCGATGGAAATACCATGACAACCGTGTCAGACAAATACCATAATTATTTTACCCCTGCTGGTTATGCTTTTTCTATCTGGGGAGTCATATACCTGGGTTTGATAGCGTTTGTTATTTACCAGGCACGTAGTCTTTTTAACAAAGTTGATGATGAATGGCCTGTTTTGGAAATAGGTTGGTGGTTTATCGTTTCGTGTGTTGCTAATTGTTTGTGGGTGATTGCATGGCTTTATGATTATACAGGATGGTCAGTTATTATAATGGTTATCCTCCTGGTTTCTCTTATCAAAATTATTTTGGCAACTCGTATGGAATTAGATGATTTGCCGCTAAAAAAAATTGCTTTTGTATGGTGGCCGTTTTGTTTCTATTCCGGATGGATCACAGTAGCGTTAGTGGCCGATGCTGCAGCGTGGCTCACTAAAGTCAATTGGAACGGTTTCGGTATTTCTGAGGTCACATGGACAATCATCATGATTATTATTGCGGGAATTATTAATTTATTGATAACATGGAACCGCAACATGAGGGAGTTTGCTTTGGTTGGTGCGTGGGCTTTAATTGCAATCGCAGTGGCCAACTTGAACATCCAGGCAACAATTAAAATTACAGCAATTGTAGTAGCAGCCATTCTTTTAATAAGTAGTGGCATCCATTCTTATAAAAACAGGGACACAAATCCTTTCAAAACTTATTTCAAAAAAAATCAAACTCCCAAAAGTTAATTATTTTATAATAGTATAACGGAAACATAATAAATATTTGTTTAATTGTAACGGTTTCGTTATTTTTGTTGGGCGATTAAAAAGAATTGCAAATAATTATTTTTTTAAACCTTTCAACAAAAATGTATGAAACAAAAATTAAACCCTTTCCGCACGGTGCTCCTGTTTGGCGCCCTCGGACTTTTATTTTCTTTTAGTGCTTGTAAAAAAGATACTAAAATAAAAACAGACAATACCATCAATGGTATAGTATCGTCTACACCAGATTTCTCAACCCTTAATGCTGCTGTGAAAAAAGCCGGA
>JBDTHD010000063.1:0-12830 GCA_039937075.1 Ginsengibacter sp.
AAGGTGTGAGCATACGTTTAGTCATTTTTTGAGAAAGCACTTTATTGCTTTTACCTTCTAATGATAATTGTGTTTCAATAACATAATGAGCTAAGTCCGTAGGATTGGTCCACAAGCCTGCCGCAGCTTGCTCCGGATAAATATGGTATTCCCCTTTTACTTCTTTTCCGTCGTTGTAATAACCTGTTGCAAGCAAACCTAATTTATCAGCCGGTGGTGGCTGCGTATAAAAACTATGAATCAAACCCATTGGCTTTAATACATTTTGCCACATATACTTATCATAAGGTTGTCCCGTAATGTCTTGTAATATCAGTTGGGAAATCTCTATTCCTCCGCCCGAATATTCATATTTGAGCGATGGCTCAAACATTGAACGAACTGCTTTACTGTTAGCAGGTTTTTCACCGTTTAAAACTTGCACAAGTGTAGGGACAGAATCACCGTTTGCATAACCTAAAAATCCATGTACGTTCAACCCTGCTGTATGGCTCAACAAATTCGAAAGTGTTATTTTTTTCCCTTTAGATAATGAATCGTAGGGGAATTTCCATGATTTCAAATAGTCATTAATATCGGAATCAAGACTCAATTTTTCATCCTGAACTAATGTCAAGAGACCAACGGCGTTCAGTGATTTACTTATTGAACCTGCCTGGAATAACGTCGCAGTTAATACCGGTTTTTGTTCCGCACTGTCTGCCCAACCATAGCCTCTTGCCCACTCAATTTTATAATCTTTAATTACCGCTATACTTACACCATTTACATGATAATATTTCATCCTGTCGGCAAGTGTCCATTTAAGAGGCTCATTCTCTATTTGCACCCATCCGCGCAAATGATTCACCACATTTGAAATTTTTGTTTCTACTTCTTTAGAATATTTTTGATTGGTTTGCCCAAATAAAATGCACGATTGAACACAGAAAAATAATAGTAAAAGTAGTGACGAAATTTTTTTGATGTATTTGCTCATAAAGATGTTTTGAATGATGGAGTCTCTAATAAAAATACCTCGTGTTAAGCATTGGTAGCTGCCATCGGCTTATTATCTTAATTAATGCTTTTATGTGCCTGTGAATGAATATTAAAAATACAGTAAAGCAACAAGTATGACTGATTTTTATTTCAATGAAATTAATCCAAACCACTTATCAACTTTTATTTTCTAATCCCAAATTTATACTCCTTTATATTACAAAGCCTTTCCCTTCCAATCATCAATGGTCATTACTTCTGCTTGTTTAGGAAATAATTTTTGAGTAAGAAATTGATGCATTTCTTCATCGGAATCTGCGCAACCATCAGACAAAACCGTAAGTTGATAATCTTTATCAAATGCTGCCCGAAGGGTTGATAACACGACGCCGCTGGTAGAGATGCCGGTAAGTACCAGGTGCGAAATATTCTTTGCGCGAAGAATCATTTCCAGATCGCTTCCGCTAAAAGCACTCACTCTTTTTTTGTTAATAATAAGGTCTTCTTCAATCATGCCAAGGCCGGAATGAATCTGCATAAAAGCATCGAGGTCGCCACTCAGTAATTGATTTTTTATTGCGGAAAACGATTTGTTCGCAGGGCTGATTTCAGGCAGGCCTTTTTGAAAACCGACTCGCACAAAGATGACTGGAATATCTTTATCCCGTGCCGCTTTTATCGCCCCGGAAACGTTTTTTATTATTTCCGCTCCATTCTGTGGCAGTCTGCCCAAAATGCCCATTTGCATGTCCATTACCAATAGTGCTGTTTTGTTATTTTCCATTGTTTAATTTTTTTAATGTTAAAGAGGTATTCATTAGATTTTTATAAAACACCATTCCAATAATAATTCCCAATATTCCTTCGCCAAATAACGTAAGAGGCGCACCCACAATGGGCGCCAGGTAGCCAATAAGAAGACTGCCCAAAGGCAACATTCCAAACATCGCCATAGCGATAAGGCTAACTACTCTTCCTCTAAATTTATCGGCCGTTTCACTTTGCACAATGGTCATGATGACGGCCGATTGCAGAATAGCACTTAACCCGCTTATCATCGCAAAGAAAAGTGACAGGTATAAATTGTCGCAATAAGAAAAAAGCAACAGGCTTATTCCACCCACAAAAATATTAACCAGTAAAACCTTTCTCAGGTCGGTTTCTTTGTGCAAGGACGCCAGGTAAAATGTTCCTGCAAATGCACCCAAACCGATGGCCGCATTTAACCAGCCATAAGTAGCCGCATCTCCATGAAAAATAACTTTCGCATACACCGGCAATAAAGTAACATAAGGCAATACCAAAAAGCTGGATAATGCAGCAATCCAGATAACGTTGGCAATCGGTTTATTTTCTGCGAGATAATCCAAAGCTTCTTTAAATTTCGCTTTTGATTTTGTTTTATGAACCATGAATATATTTTTAGGAAATCTCATGGCCGCAATGGCGCCAATTACAGCAAGAAAGCTGACAGCATTGAAAAGGAAACAATAATCGGCACCGTATTTTACCAAAACAAATCCCGCTAATGCGGGTCCAATCAACCTTGCCAGCATATTCAACGTAGCATTTAAAGCAATTCCATTGGTCAGGTCTTCTTTTTTCCCAATAATTTCATTTATCATGGATTGTCTTACGGGAACATCATACGCGTTTACAATTCCTAGAAATGCACTTAATCCAAGAATGAGCGCAATGTTGTAATTTCCTGAAAAGGTGAATACCGTCAGCGCTATGGCTTGCAGGGCAGACAAGGTTTGAGTAAGCATCAACACCTTATAACGGTTATACCTATCCGCAATAAGTCCGCCGCGAACCGAAAATATAAAAGAAGGAAACTGCTCGGCAAAGGTGGCTACTCCAATCATAAACGCACTATGCGTAATGCTGTACACCACCCAGATTACGGCGGTTCGCTGCATCCACATTCCCACGCGCGAAACAAACTGACCGAAAAAAAACAAGGCGAAATTGCGGCTTTTAAGAGCCCTGAATGTATATTGAATGTTCATTATTACTTCATTCGAAAATGCAAATGAATGGAATGGATGCGAATATTATTTAAAAATTATTGGTTAGTTTTTTTCTGAAAACTGATGCTACACATAATACTGATGGCTGAAATACCAATAAAAAAAATAACCATTGACAGCATATTGCTGCCATTCATTTTACTTGCCTGGAACAATAAATACCCAATTAGTAAATTGAAAAGCGCCCAAAGTACATTTATGGCGGCCGACGACAGCCCTTTGCCTGGTGGTTTGGCAAAAGGCGTAGGAAATTTATTTCCTGAAATTCCATGCACGAAGTGCGGAACCATATTGGCGAAAAAAACACCTGAAAAAAAAGCTGCGATATATTGATACCATTCCATGACTAAAATTTAAGATCACAAAAGTAGCTCACACAGCCGTCCCCATTTGTAATAAATATCAAAAAATAATTCTCAGTATTTGTGGCTTCGAATTCTGCTAAGCGTTTCCCTGTTGATATCAATATAAGATGCTGAATGACCCAAAATCATAATCAGTACGATTAGCTTTCAGTTATAATTTTAGAGGATGTAAATTAATTGGAGCCGGTATTGGGCTGGCAAAATTTTAAAATTAGGATCTTCCTGGGGCATTCTAATTATTTTATATTCTGCAATTTTATCAAGAGACACGAAGCGCTGTGGGCCAAAATACAAATCTAATTCCACGCTTTTAAGCCAGTTGCTCGTGTCATTTCCTGAATAAAAAGGTATTTCCACTTTTCTGCTCCCAGAGAGATTGTGCTCATTTGTAATAATTATTTCCGGAGTTTTTTGTCCCACATATCTATCGTAATAGTCCTTAATTATTTTAAAATCCGCTTGAATATATTGCTCGTCCTTACCAATGATGTTAAAATCAACTCCTATTAAATTTTCAAATTTCTTTTCATCATTTAATTTAATCGAATTTAAAATGCTATTTGTGGTGTTAGTAATTTTCTTTATCAGATTGAGCTTTACAAGAGCTCAATAGAATCAGGAAAGTTAGAAAAATTATACTTTTTTTCATTAATTAAATGGAATATAAGGTTGAAGAGAATTTGATTGATTTAGCATGTTGCGTTGGTGAAAGCGTTCCATTGCGTAGTTAACTAATTATTAATTCAATCAATCCTTACTCTTGCAATCAGATTTAAAAATACAGTAAAGCAATAAATAGAAGGTATTTTTATTTTGATGAGACTCGCATCTCACGCGGACCTTTGCTTTTAGATAAGCGCTCATTTCCCGCCAGTGCCCAAACTTCGAAAAGATCGCAAAATAGTGTCAGCCGAAAAAGGAATAAGTAATAAAAAATAATTTTCAATCCTGAGTAACAAGATAGTTGTAAATCCCATTTAGTAATAATAAAAAAAGCAAGCAAAATGATTAGGAATACAACTCCGTGCTGACAAGCAAAACCAGGAATAACTTGTAAACCTGCAAGTTTGTTTTAGTAACAACAAAAAAACCTGACAAGCAAATTCTACATTAACCTTGGAATGTGTTAAGTAATTTTAGGAAGGGTAAATTTCCGGATATCTTAAAAAAGTTTCTGGATGTCTTAAAATGATTTCTGGATACTCGGAAAAGATTTCTGGATATCTTAAAAAAGTTTTTGGATGTCTTAAAAAGATTTCTGGATACTCGAAAAAGATTTTTGGATATCTTATTTTTTGTTTTGCATTTTATAAACTGTAAGTTTTTAAATCATTTTCAACTTTGACACAGTTTATTTTACAGCCTCGCGCCAGCGGCGGCGATTTTGTTTGATCTACCTAATACTTAGCTTTGAATACAGTAAATTATATCTTTTTAATTCTGAATTTATCCATTGACTGGATTCTTGTATTTCGGTTATTTTAGGTTTTAACTGACTTCTATGTATTTCCAAGTTTTTTTGCAACGCGTTTATTGTTTGCCGCTGTCTCATTTCAATATCAATATAGAATCGATTAAGAGCCGTAATGACTTCATTTTTCAAATCAATATGTAGTTTATCAAATTTCTGTTTGATTTTATTTACCTCGGCTTCCTTTGTAACAATTAACCTGTTCTTATTTCTGTTTATTTCAACTTCCCTACTTTTAAATCTGGCATTTAAAGGGGTAATGGCTTGGTTATAACTGCTTTCGAAACTATTCCATCTTAATGAGATTTCATTTTTGAAATTACTATACTTGATGGTTGCGTCATTAGTAATTTTATAGTTTTCTGATTCCTCTATTTTAATCCTCCAATTGTGTATCTTTTTGGCTCTTTCTGAACCCATTCCCGGTATTTTAATTATTTTATCGGATCTGTCAAGCAAATAACCATCTCTGTAAACTTTGCTAAAATCGGCAGCCGTAATAAAATTCAACTGCTTTAAAGCTAAAATAATAGAAGGTAGATTTCCATGAAATATTTTAATGCATTCTCTTTCAAGGTTATACTGGGTAAGTTTATTGGGGGAATTTATAAGCGTTTCAATTTCTTTTTTTCTTTCATTGTCAAAGTTATGTAATGCTGTGTTATAACTTACCCTTTTTTGGTCAAAATTTTTAATCAGATTGGCATAAATTAATGAATGATAATTGGCTAAGGCAAGATCTTCTTTCTGAATAAGCGTATTAATCCGGATTTGTAATTCAGAAATTTCTTCGGATTCTTCTCCACATGCTTTTGTCGCCAAATATTCTGCATTATTTAAAACCAATTGTAGCGATTTTTTCAAATTTTCAATCTGAGTTTTTTCATTTGATTTTATTTCGTGTTGGTTGCCTTCAAATTCTAAAAAAATATTAGAAATATCATTTTTAACATCTGGTTGCTTATTAATCATTCCAGTAATTCCTATTTCAATTTCTTTTAGCTCATCAATCAAAATCTGCTTCTGTGATTTTGTGAAAACATTTATAATCTTGTCAAAATAGGAAAGTGTATTTGATAGAGAATGAAATTTAATTTCGGGAGTTAAAAACTCATCATCGGTCTTCAAAGTGAGAGGTGAACAAAAGACATTAAATTGAAGTGCATTTTTCAATTTCGCATTATAATTTTTGTCAGTATTAATAAGCTCCGCAACCGAAGATCTTTTAATAGCCGATGTTTTATAAGAAAGTGCTCTGCACCAATCTTCTGCACTCGGTCTTAGCTGTGGTTTGTCATGTCCATTATCAAAGCATTGAATGAAAAGCGATTTTATTTCATTCGTTAAATTTAAAAAGTTGGAATGCTGCGGTTGTTTAAAATTGATATAGCTACTGTTTCTCCCATGAAGAAAAAGCCCATTTTTTATTAAATCTGGACAATCGGTGCAAACTTCAAAAGGGAAACTGCACCCAACACCTAAAAATGGATGAATTCCACAAAGAATGTTATAAAATAATATAGCTAGACTGTATCTATCCCAATTTTGTGAGGCAGCAGTCTGTTTATAATCTAATCCGTTATGAAATTCCGGTGGACTAAAATCAGGTGTTATTACTTGGGCTGCATAAACAACCTTACCATTTTCTATGACTTCAATGTTGTCAATATCAATAATTGAAACAAGTCCGTTTTTATGTATTTTGAAATTGGAAGGTTTGATATCCGCAATGGTGTAATTGTTATTTTTATGAATGATATTTATAGCAATAGATATGTTTAAGCATAAACTTATTCTATTTTCCATTCCCTTTACATTTTCTAATTCAAACTTATCCCAATCTTTGGTATCATTTTTACGCCACCACCTATCATTTAAAAATTGTTCTAACCCAATTCCATCAGCATAATTCATGGTGAATCCTACAAATTTTCCGTCGTCCAGTACAACATTTTTTATCCAAACGATAGATTCGTGTTCTCGTTGGCTAATTCTTGTTGAAACCAAGTGCCTTATTTTGTTTTCAGCATCATTGGTCAGTCGTTCATTATGATATAATTTTACAACCTGGTTAGAAAGATGTGAAGGTGAAAGAATTCTAAAAACATCCCCAGAGCCTCCACTGCCGAAAGGCTCGGAATCAATTGTGATGGTTGTCTTGTCTTCTAAATGTAATACTCTTGGCATCGTTTCATCTGCTTATGCAGGGATTTTTACTGCTAAAATCATTGATTTGTCGTCACTTTCATTTTTTAAAGTATCATTTCCTGTTCTTAAAAATGATTTCCATATTTCATTAAGCTCTGATTGGCTTTTTTGAGCTTTTATCAAATTGGGGATGTGAACATTTATATTTTCATCAAAAAACTCTTTAAACGGTTTATTAATATCTTCTGGAATTGATGATTTCTCGTTTATTTTATAGCATTCAAACGATGCGTTTTCGCAACCATCTGTGAGTAAACAGAATGCTTTTAGCTTCTCTTCGATAATCCGGCTTTCGATGTATCTATCTAATGTCTCTTCATCGCGCCAAATATTGGAGGTTATGAAAACAGTTTCATTGCTGTATCGGCCTTTATAAGGAGTTAGCATTTCTTTCCATTCATCTTTAGTATTACAATACCCCGCTCTACCATCTCCAATGTGTGTTAGGAGTAGTTTGGTTTTAAATTGAATTGCAATAATTATGGTGCATGACAAAGATTTAAGTTCGCACCCTTCTGCAATTCTTACTCTTTCCAAGTCTTCTTTTATCGCTCGTAAGCCCTTAATAGCTACTTTATGCCATTCCTTGCTTTTAATCTTTGCATTTGGAGTATGCCATTTTCTCTGTTCAATTAATTTAGGGAAATGAATATCGGTGAATTCAGTTGCCTTCTTTGAGCCTAAATCTGACTTTTCACATGAACCTGCACCGTCGCTTACTACACAAATAGAATAGTTTTTATGCTGAAAGACTTTACAGTAATCTTGGCAGGGTATATTATCCTCTATGTGACCCTTTCCCTGAACAAACGCATATAAATACTTCCAGTCTTTCATTAATTTATAGGTCTTTGTTGCATGAAATCATCTTTAGTCCGCATGTCATCAAAGGTTTGTCCTGCGATTAATCCATCCATACTACTGCTAAGCCATTTAAAGAATCTACTATAATTCGTCCCAATACTATAAACTAACTCTTTAGGACAAAACTCTAAAACTTTCGAATGATTGTAGCCTGTGGTGCCGAGTACATGAAATGTATATTTTTTTGAAAACATATCATTTCTAATTTGAGTTGCCAAACCAATCATGTCTTGATCAGCATCAGGCTCTCCATCAGTAAATACAAGTATCATTGGTCTTGAATATTGTGGACTATATTTTTTGTAATATTCTTTTCGTAACTCGACTTGCTTAATAGCCAAATTAATTCCATCAACCAGTTTTGTTGTTCCATTTGCCACTAATGGTGGCATTTTGAAATCATCGACTTTAGCTGGTTCCTGAATACATTTTGCGTTACTGCCAAAAGTTATCAGGCATATTTCTAATTTCTCAGCTGCTTCATCGTCCTGGTTTATGCTATTGTAAAATTCTTGCAATGCATTATTCAACTCAATTATTGGTGTTCCTTCCATTGAACTTGAGACATCTAACGCAAGAACACATAGACAAGGTTTTTGAACATTTTTGGGTGACGTTGCAGTTAATTCGTGCATGGTAGTTTATTTAATTGTTTTATACTTCTTTATTTTCAACCTCTATTAATTTTGTTGTATCCTCGTCATCAGTTTCAAGCAATTCAATTTCAGCAAGGAATGCATCCGGCATTTTGTTTTTTACGGTAGCTTCTAATTTTCTAATATTTTCAATTCTTCCTATTATCGTTTCGCCTCTTTTTTTACCATCTTTTAGTTTATTCATTGCTGCATCATAAGCATTATCTGCATCCCTTATTCTTCTTTTAATTTCCAGCATATCATTGGCAAATCCCACAAACTTATCATAAAGACTGCCGCATATTTTAAATACCTTTTCAATATTTTCCACTCTTTGCTCTTTCTGCCAAAGAAGTTTTACAACTTTCAAAGTAGCTACTAATGTGGTTGGTGTCAATATTATTATTTTTTTGTTTAAAGCATAATTGAACATTTCCGGATTCTCATTCAATACTAGTGTGTATGCATTCTCTATGGGCATGAATAGAAGGACATAATCTGTGGTGGTAATGGTATTGATTTTCTGATACTCTTTGCTCGAAAGACCATCAATATGATTTTTGACACTTTCAATATGTTTTTTTAGATGCAAAGCTTTTTCAGTAATATCCGTTGAGTTGAAATAATCTACATAGGATTTCAATGAAACCTTCGAATCAATAATTAAACTTTTGTTTTCCGGTAATTTAATAATATAATCCGGCTGTTTATTTGTTTCATAATCTTCGCTTTTAAAAAGATTTTGTTTTGTATAGTCAATGTGCCGCTCTAATCCTTCATTTTCTATTATCATTTTTAATCTGTCTTCTCCCCAGTTCCCTTGAATCTTACTATCGCTCTTCAAAGCAGAAACCAATTTTTTTGCATCATCGCTTAGTTGATTATTCAATTCAGCAAGATTTTTAATTTCAGATTTGAGGCTTGTTACATCTTGAATTTGCTTTTCTCTTGTGTCGCTAATTTTCTCTCCAAATTCTTTAATCTTCTCCTTCAAAGGATTTAAAATGGAATCAAGTTCTGTTTTATTGGCTATTTTAAAAGCGGTACTTTTTGCTTCTAACGTGGCATCAGCTTGTAAAGTAAACTGATCTTTAAAATAAATATGAAGCTTATCCATTTCATCTTTTAATGTTGTAAGTCTGTCACTAAGAGCATTTCGTTCAGCTTTTTCTTTTTCTAACTCTCTTGATAATGTTAGTATGGATTTTGACTTCTCATTTATTTCAACGAGTTTTTCATTTAATGTACTTTTTGATTCTTTCAATTCATCTGCTTTTGCTGTAAGAGTTGCATTCGATGTTGCTAACTCTCCAACAACTTTATCATAATCTATTTTAATCGCATTATTTTTGGTTTTCAGTTCTGCTAAATCTTTTTGAAGGTTACTGATTGTATTTTTAGCACCATTTAGTTCTGATTCTAGAGACCCCAATTTTCCTGTTATTCCTGTAACAGTATTATTATAATTTTTAAGTTCAAATTCCTTTTCAGTTAGTCTTTTGTTTAAGGCTTCTGTTTTCTCTTTTTCTGCATTTAGTAACGGTTGTAATTGTTGAAATGAGTTATTAACTTCTTCAAACTTACCTTTTGATACAGTCTTAGTTTTCAAATAAAAATATAGTAGTGCCAAACAAAAGATGAACGCAACAATAAGTACTATAATGAAAGTAATGTCAAACATGGCTTAATTTTTCATGAATTTTAAAATTGCAAATTCTTTGGTGTGGTTTTATGTGATTTTGGACTTAATCTTTTACTGGGAAGAAAAGTTTATAGAATTTCAACTTCCTTTTTCATTCGCGGAGTCAATTATTTATAAAATGAAATTTAATTCATAAAAATGTTCGCACCCTCTGCTGGATATTAAAAATACAGTAAAGCAAGAAATTTCAGTAATTTTTATTTTGATAAGTGTGAATGTAATGCTTGTGTGGGATTTTTACCCGCAGATAAGATTACAGTTTGCAACTATCGTAAATGGCAAGTTAACCCTTCAGCCAACCGGTAATGCTCATTCGGTTCTTATGTGTCAGTAACACCTCATGTTCCAGTTCATTACTTTTAAAGAATACGACCTTCCCATTCTGAGGAGAAATATTCTGCAATCCTTCTTCGTGGTGAATACAAAGTTCGCCGCCATCTTCGGCAATCCAATCTGTATTGAGGTACATTATCATAGAAAATTTACGGCTGTCATTGTTTTGAAAACGATCCATGTGTCTTTTGTAAAACGTGCCCGGTGTATATAAAGTGTAATGAAATTCATAACTGTTGATGCCCGTATAGCAGTTTTCATTCAGGTATTTTACAAAACGATCCATCAGGTCAAAAAAACCGTTTTCATGTACATCGTTGTGGCTGCGATCCAGCCAGTGAATACTGTCTCCCCTTAAAAGATTGTTGTGGTCTATTGTTGCATTTTTGCCCGTGCCCGCATGTTGCATTTTATTTTGGGCAAAAAGGGAAATGAGATTTTCTTTGAGATGAGCAGCCAATGAATCATTCAAAAAATGCTCAGCGATGCCTACCTTATCGTTGATAAAACTATCAATAAGCGTGTTGAAAATAGTTTCCAATAAATTAAATTAGATATTAGGTGAAAGATGTAAGAACTGTCTAAAAATGATTTTGATAAATTTAAAAATCAAGAGAAAAATGAAAGAAAGTGCGAAGGTAGATTTATGCAGATTACCGGTTAAAAATATTTTTTACTGGAGTTAGCTATCAAGCGGTCAGTACCGCAGGTCAGACCGCGGTTATTTTTAAGCGGTTGATACCAAAGGTCAGATCGAAATAGGAAAAACATCTCAGATGACTGTTTCTTCAAGATACGAAAAGTCCAACCCGCGGTCTGACGCTAAGGCGTACCGACCACTACGATGCCAAATTCACATTCTCTCCGATATACATTCTCTTTTGCCTTATTTTTAATCAATTGATTTTTTCAATTTAGTCGGAAATCAAAATAGGATGAAAAAAGAAATTATAATTGTTACCATTGTCCTGGTTGCTATTTGCAAGATTTCCTTTGCGCAGATAAATGAGCCGCACAAATCGCATGGCGAATACATTTATCACAACACCATGTTCTCCGTCAACAATAATTTTATCATTGATGCTGACAGGAAAATTACCGGGATAAATATTCAGTATCCTTTTAAACCCGAACATATTTTAGTAACCGGCGCTGAATTAAAAATAAGTGTTACCGAATTACACAAGGAAGACAGCATGTATTCCAACTTTTCTGCTATTTTGCTTATAAGAGATAACGCGGTAAAAGATACCGGTCTTTTCCAATTAAAGAATTTGCAACTGAGGATAAAAGAAAATAATAAAATAATAAATGACTGGAATGATGTTTTTACTTATCCTTCTTTCATGGATTCGTCTATTGCTCTAAAAGACAATGTCAACCATTTCAAAAAAAGTTACCGCGTGTTTAATGATTCTCTTAATGTAAACGACAGCATACTGATAGAATTTAGAAATAAAAACAATTCACAACTACTCACATCTTATTCTTTAAAAAGAATCGAATCGCCCATTGCTCCTTTCCTGGCGGAAATGTTTCACGACTCATCTACAAAGGAAAGCACGGCGGAATTTATTCAAAAAGCTATCGCGGAAAAAGATAAACAGATGAAAAGCATCAATACATTTTATGCTGATTGGCCGGCGCCGTTCGGAGAGGGAAACAGTAACGAAAGATATTTCCCCTCTTCCAAACTGGCATTTTATTTCAGAAAACCCAATGCCAGTTTCCCCGATTCTTCTCTTGAATACAGGCTTACCGGCGGCGAAGCCATTGATACGGCGTGGCGCAAAAGCGGGCACCTGGTAATCATTCCGAAGTTGGAATCAAACCACCATTATGTGTTATCGGTGCGTTATATTAATTACCCGGAAATTGTTTGGAAAAAGACTTTTTATGTAGAGCCGGAATGGTACCAAAAAAACGCTTTTTATATGTTGGCCGGTTTTGCCATCGCTTTATTGTTGCTGTTCTTTTTGTTTCTCATATATCGCCAAAGGCTAAAAAAAGAAAAAGAACGTAAAGCCAAGCTCAACCTGGAATTGCGTTCCATCAGGTCGCAACTTAATCCGCATTTTGTGTTCAATGCCTTGGGATCAATTCAGGGCCTTATCAATACCAATGAAATTAATAAAGCCAATCAATATCTTTCAGAATTCAGTAATCTTTTAAGAGATTCTTTAAAGAGCAGTGATAAAGATTTTGTTCCGTTAGAAAGTGAGCTACAAATGATTGAAA
>JBDTHD010000064.1:0-16944 GCA_039937075.1 Ginsengibacter sp.
CTCTAATACCATTGTTTGGATCGTTTAATTTTTTTTCAATTAAAGCATGCTCTTCTTCGGAAACCACACTCTTCTTAAATCCTATGCGTCCATGAGTTAATAATGCCTGGATGCCCTCTTTATTATACTGGTTGCGCCACTTCACAATGCTGTTGTGATTGATCCCTGTAATTTTTGACAACTCTCTTTTTGAAATACCTTTTTTTGCATGGTTCTTAATTTCTATTAGCATTAAAAGGCGTTTTGCTATAAGTGATCCACTTTTACGTTGAAGCTTTCGAAGCTCTGGAATTGATTCTTTTACAGTGATTTGAAAAGGATGTGACATTTTATATTTATTTTATAGTCCAAAAGTAAAATAAAAAATTCAATAACCAAATATTGGACTATTTATTTATTATAATTGGTATAACCTTTTTTGATAAAAACCAGCTTCACAAAATGATTCTTTCATAAGAAAATTAATATTATTTTGAGAACCCTACAATTTAATTCTTGAGCCAATTTCAAATACTTTGTTATAAGGCAGATTAAAATAGCTGCTCATCCGAGCTGAGTTCCTTCCAAGGTATTCAAAAACAGTTTCTCTTAAAGGCGACATTCCTGTATGCTTTGTTACTACAATAGATTCTCTTCCGAGGAAATAAATTGCATTTTCTACGTCAATTGCTGTCTTCGTTTGGTTTAAGAGTTGCAATGCATTAGGAATGTCAGTGCTATCCATATAACCATAATGAATAATAATAAGCGTACTGTATTTATCTAACTTAGTAATGCTTGCTTTCGTTAATAAATCTACGTGTGATGCCTGATCGAATTCAATACTCAGAATTATTATGTGTTCATGTAATATCTTATTATGTTTTAAATTATAAAATAGCGCAGGAGGAGTTCCATAAGGGTTGCTTGTTAAATAAATTGCAGTTCCGCTTACGATTGATTGTGCCTCTTTCTGATAATAGGTTATATACTTCTCCAGGGGATCAGTTATTTTATTTATCCGGATACTCATCATTCGTTTACCCCGATGCCAGGTTGTCATCATAAAATAAATACATCCCGCAACGGCCAGCGGAACCCATCCTCCTTCGGGAACCTTTACTATGTTAGCGGCAAAAAAAGATAAATCAATAATTAAAAAGAATACAACTACAGAAACTGAAGCCGACAAACTCCAGTTCCACAGTTTTCTCATAGCCACGAATGCAAGAAGTGTAGTAATTACCATCGTAGTGCTAACCGCTACACCGTAGGCCGCCGCCAGGTTATCCGAGGTTTTAAAAGAGCCAACCAGCCAGACTGTTGCGAAAAATAATATCCAGTTTAATTGCGGAACATAAATTTGCCCCTTTTCGTCCGCTGAAGTATGCACTATTTTAAAACGAGCCATAAAACCTAATTGTATTGCCTGGTAGCTGAGGCTAAACGCACCGGAAATCACTGCCTGAGAAGCAATAACCGTAGCTACAGTTGCAAGTATTACTACCGGATACAAGGCCCAATGTGGCGCAAGGTAAAAAAATGGATTGCTTATATAATTATGATTTTCTAATAATAAGGCTCCCTGCCCGAAATAATTTAATACCAGGCAAGGCAACGCGAGGTAAAACCATGCCATCCGGATTGGGGTTTTTCCAAAATGCCCTAAATCTGCATACAAGGCTTCAGCTCCGGTCAGCGCTAAAAAAACTGCTCCTAAAACAACCATTCCCCTTAATCCATTCAATTGAAAAAAATGAAAAGCATAATATGGATTTAAAGCATGTAAGACTGATGGATCTTTTACAATTGAATTTAGGCCGAGAAGGGCAATGGCTAAAAACCATACCAGCATAAGAGGGCCGAAAATCATTCCAACACTTGTTGTACCTTTTTTTTGAAAGTAAAATAATACAAAGAGAATTAATATGGTGATTGGAATAATAAAAGGTTCAAAAAAAGGAGTGGCAATTTGTAATCCTTCTACAGCGCTCAAAACGGAAATAGCCGGCGTGATCATTCCATCTCCATAAAGTAAAGCTGCGCCAAATAAACCCATAGCAAGGATCACTATGTACTTCCTGTTTTTTTTACTGGGCAAAACCAACGCCATTAAAGCTAATATTCCACCCTCGCCATTATTATCAGCTCTTAATATCAACGCCAGGTATTTTATGCTGATGACAATAATTAAAGACCAGAATATTAAAGATAAAATGCCATATATGTTTTGGTCTGTAACTGCCGGGGCATGGGTACCCGAAAAACAAACTCTCAGGGAATAAAGCGGACTGGTGCCTAAATCGCCAAATACAACGCCCAACGCGCTTATAGTTAGCTTTAAATTATTGGATGGTTTGGGTTTCATGTTTTTCTTTGTTCTCAATTCAGCGCTTCGGAGAAATAAAGTTCAGGTAAAAAATCCAGATCATTTGAAATATTCATTTTCTTCTTCTACGATTAGATAATTAACCTCACTCCGCCTAAATCCTGGAGTCTGTGTGGAAACCGGTCACTCGGAGACCCGATGAACATAAAGTTGTGCGGGATGCCCCATTCTTTACTCAACTTATCAATAATCTCAGGGCCAAAGACTCCGGGTATTTGAATGTATTCAATTTTAATATCGGGGTAAGCGCGATCAAGAGCTTCAAAATCGCGAATGAATGTTTCAGCCAGTTGTTCTTCTTTTTGCAGAACCGTCACGATTTTAAGTTTTTGCGTAATTTCATTTTCCGTTACGTAAATGATTACTTTATTGAGTATCGCAATATTATCGCCTTTGGTAAAATATACAAACGGCTGCCGGTTTAATTTGCGCATTTCTTTGGTAAGATGGAACCTGCTAAAAACAGAGGCTCTTTGAATTTTATCAAAAATAGAATTGGCATAAATAAGAAGATAATGGATAACCACTTTTCTTTTTAAAAATATCATTATTATAAGAATTGCTGGAACAAAATATTGAAGAAATACCACCAGGTAATCAGGATGAAGTTTTATGTTCCCATACAGGGCAATTAAAATTCCTAATATTCCAAGTATTACAATACTGGGAGCAGCATATTCGGGCCGCGGCAACTTTGCCCGTTTTATTTTTAATAATAAATTTCCAAATCCAAAAAATGCCATTACTGACAAAAATGAAATGGTGTACACTCCGGCCAAAGGCGCCAATTGTCCTTCAGTGATGAAAAGGATGGAAAAACATAGAATATAAAACACAATCAATATTCTCGGTGAACTACCTTTTTTATTTTCCTTTAATAAAGCTTGTGGAAATATTCTGTCCAGTGTCATGCGCTTCATTAATCCATTTACACCAATAAAAGAGGTCAAAACAGCACCACTTAAAACCAAAGCGGCATCTAAAGAAACTATCAAAGCGAGCCAGGAGCCGCCAGTTTTTGTTCCCATAAAAGAAAGGAATGCTGCGTCATGTTCCCCTACAACATTTAATGGTATAATGCAAACAGCAAGAATTGCAATTAAAGGGTTGATAACCGTCACCAATATCCACATGTTCTTCAATGTTTTTGGAAAAACCCCCGGCTGTTGCTCTTCTATAAAATTTGCGGAGGTTTCAAAACCTGTGATACCAAGCATTGCTGTACTAAAGCCAAGGAAAATAGCTGTGGAAATACTTTTCTTTAATGGAGAATGAAAGTTGATACTTGCTAAACTTAATCCATTTACAAATACATAATATATACAGCTGCCTATAAGAATTAATAACACACTTAAGTGAATGATAAAAATGACAATTGAAACGTTGGCAGATTCACTGATGCCACCAATGGTAAGAAATAAAAAAATGGTAAGAATTACCATTGTAGCAATGATAATAGGGAAAAAAGGGAAAACGCTGTGTAAATAATGCATTGCTTCAGACGCAGAAAGAACTGCTGTGGCCATATAAGAAAGTATGGTCAAGCAAGCGGCGAGCGAGGCATTTCCTTTGCTGGTTGTATTTAGAAGTATGTTGTAAGCGCCACCATTCAGGGGTAACGCACCAACGGCTTCACCATAAATTTTTCTAAAAAAATACAAGACCACGCCTACAATTAATAAAGCGATAAATGCATATTGTCCTGCGTACACAATGGTCAAAGCAGATACATATAATACAGATGAAGTGATATCGTTTCCGCAAATTGCGGTAGAAGCAAGCTGTGAAAGTTTTTTAGTATTAGAATGAGATGGCTCTTTCATACATCATTATAAATCCTGAGGCTATATTGAAAAATTCAAATACTAATATTGAATCAGGCTCTGCAGGATTTCTTTCAAAATTTAGGTTACTGCAATATAACTATATATTTCTTTTAGATTGGCTTATTACAATTTACTTGCCTTTATATTGCCTTTTTAGAAAATAAGAATTCAGCGTTTTTGTTGGTTTGCTGTGCCGTTTCTTCTACCGTAATATTTTTGATATCTGCGAGCTTTCCCACAATATATTTAAGATAACTACTTTCATTTCTTTTTCCACGAAAAGGAACAGGAGCCAGGTAAGGCGAATCTGTTTCCAGCACCAGGTTTTTTAAATCCACGTTTTTAATAACTTCTGCCAATCCTGAATTCTTGAACGTGAGCACGCCACCGATTCCTAAAAGAAATCCTGCATCAATGATTTCATTGGCATTTTCAAGAGTGCCGCCGAAACAATGAAAAACTCCATACAGGCCTTTTCCGCTATATTCTTTTACGAAATCTATCGTTTGCTGCATGGCATTTCGGGTATGAATTACAAGAGGCCTTTTATATTGAATTGCCCATTGGATATGCATCTTCAGGCTTTCATATTGTTGTTTGGAAAAAGTAGTGTCCCAATAAAAATCCAGCCCGGTTTCGCCAATTGCTGCAAACTCCCTTTGCGACAACTGCTCTTCAATTTTCTCAAGTTCGTCTTTGAAATTTTCTTTTACAGAACAAGGATGAAGGCCAGCCATTGCAAAAATCTGGCTTGGATATTTTTTTTCCAAAGCAAGAAGGGCGGCGGTTTCTAAGCTATCTATAGCAGGCAAATAAAATTTTTCTACTCCTTCGGCGTTAGCTCTTTGGATTACCTCATCTATATCTGGTTCGAACTCTTTCACGTATAAATGTGTGTGCGTGTCAATCAATTTCATAACTACAAAGGAAAAAAATATTTTTTTAACTCACATTTAAACATCTTCTGAAGATTTATTTGTTCAGGGCAAAGTGGCGAAATCACCATTACGCGTAAATCACATACCATTAACGCTGTTCTAGATTATGGTGATGGAACGTGTGATAATAAAGCATCTGTTACGATAAATGGAATAACAAAAACCATTACTTTATATAAAATATTCCCTTTGAAAAAAATTGTTGATAATTTGTTAAATTATCATTAACTTCACTCCTAGTTTTCATAGGGTACGGATTAAAAACGGGCTTGAGTATCTACTCAGGCCCAATTTTTTTTAAGAGTTATCCGGAAGTAAAGTTTTGAATTGGTATCTTCGTTCAGCATAATATGCCAGCACCTTTGGAACTGCGTATTGCAGCGTAGCAAAAGATTTCAGGCTGTCGTGGAAAACAATAATTGACCCTGGTTTGGCATTATTGATTACATTGAGGTAGCAGTTTTCACCGTTTACTGATGCATCGAAATCTCCGCTTAATACGTCCCACATTATCGTTTTTAAATTAAGTTTTTCGCCACTGATGGCTTTCATCTGGAAACTGGTAATTCTTCCATAAGGCGGCCTGAATAAATCGCTGTCAATAATTTTTGCAGCCTTGGCAATATTTTCAACATAAATTTTATCATTCGTTTTCCAGCCGTTTAAATGATTGTAAGTATGGTTTCCCGGCTTATGGCCTTCATTTATTAATCTTTGATAAACCGAAAAATTTTCTTTTATATTTTGGCCTACGCAAAAGAAAGTAGCTTTCGCGTTGTATTTTTTTAATTCATCTAAAACAAATGAGGTGGCTTCCGGATGAGGCCCATCATCAAAAGTGAGGTAAAGTATTTTCTCATCAGTATCTATTCTCCAAATCCTTTCCGAAAATATTTTTTTGAATAACCACGGGGTTTTTTTGAGATAAAACATAGAATTAAAAGTAAAAGCTTTTTTGAAAAACGCGTAGATTTTCTTTAGCTAAAAAAGATTTTTCAAAATTCTGGAATAACAAAGATCTATAATAGAAAATCGATCACCAAAATATCGAAAATCGGTGTACCTTTGCGCACTTAAAAATCATGCCGTAACATGATAAATGGCCAGCAAAGAGTTGGCATATATCTCTGAAACTCAGTAAATGGCATGTCAATTAACTTTTAAAACAATAATTGTACATGAAATTAAGTCAATTCAAATTTGACCTCCCTCTCAATTTAATAGCCCAAAACCCTACCAAAAGAAGAGAAGACAGCAGATTGATGGTGATCGAAAGAGCCACCGGAAAAATCGAAAACAAACATTTTAAAGATGTCCTCGATTATTTTAACGACAAAGATGTTTTCGTAGTCAATAACACCAAAGTTTTTCCAGCCCGCATGTATGGTCGCAAGGAAAAAACAGGCGCGCGCATCGAAGTTTTTTTGCTAAGGGAATTGCATAAGCAAAACCGTCTGTGGGATGTGATTGTAGATCCTGCAAGAAAAATAAGAGTAGGCAACAAATTATATTTTGGAGAAAATGATGAGCTGGTAGCAGAAGTAATTGACAACACCACCAGCCGCGGAAGAACCATTCGTTTTCTTTGGGATGGCAATGAAGATGACTTTAGAAAGATGTTGTATATCATGGGAGAAACTCCTTTGCCAAAATACATCAAACGCAAACCAGATGAAGAAGACAGGGAAAGATACCAAACTGTTTATGCAAAACACGAAGGCGCAGTAGCCGCTCCAACAGCGGGTTTACATTTTAGTCCTGAATTAATTAAGCGGTTGGAAATTCAAGGAATAAAATTTGCCGAAGTTACTTTACATACCGGTCTTGGTACGTTTCGTCCGATAGAAGTCGAAGATTTGAGCAAGCATAAAATGGACGCGGAATATTATAGAATAGACGAAGAAGCCTGCAAAATAGTAAACCAGGCAAAGCAATCAGGACATCGGATCTGCTCCGTAGGAACTACTACGATGCGCGCCATGGAAACTTCATTTACTTCAAATAAATTATTAAAACCTTCAGAAGGCTGGACCAATCATTTTATTCATCCGCCTTATAATTTCAATATCGCTGATTCTTTAATCACCAATTTCCATTTGCCTAAAACAAGCCTTCTGATTATGGCTTGTGCTTTTGCCGGTTACGACCTTATAATGGATGCTTATAAAAAAGCGATTAAAGACAAATACCGTTTTTTCAGTTACGGTGATGCAATGTTGATTATTTAAGAATAAAGGATCGGAAAGAGATAAGGTATAAAACGATGCATTGGCTAGATTTTATTGCCAGTGTGATTTTGGGGGGAAACAAAAATCGAAGGTATTTGTTTGTTTACTGCTTTGAATAACAAATTAAATTACTCCGCTTTTTGTTTTCTCTTTGCTACGATATCTTTAAAAATTTTTTCCGCGTGTACTCTTGAATTTTCAATAAAAAGGCGGTGTGTATTCATGCCACCGCAAACAACGCCTGCCAGGTAAATTCCTTTTATATTGCTTTCGTAACTGGCTTCATTATATGAAGGCGTGCAAACGCTATCTTCAGAAGTTTTGACGCCTGCATCTCGAAGAAATTGTAGATTAGGTTTATATCCTGTCATCGCGAGAACCCAATCATTCGGCACGGTAATAATTCCGTCCGGAGTTTTTATTTCCACTTCGTGTTCTCTTATTTCTTTTAATTCTGAATTAAAATAAGCTTTAATAGATCCTTCTTTTATCCGGTTATCAATATCCGGTTTTACCCAATATTTTACACGGTCGCTGATTTTATCTCCGCGAATAACCATTGTAACAGTCGCCCCTTTTCGCCATGATTCCAAAGCCGCATCTATGGCCGAATTGGCTGCACCAACTACTAATACTTTTTGAAACGCATAGAAGTGTGGATCATCATAATAATGTTTTACTTTTTTTAATTTTTCACCTTTTACATTTAGCAAATAAGGGATATCGTAAAAGCCCATTGCGATAACAATGTTCAAACTTTTATACTCACTTTTTGAAGTAGTTATTTTAAAGCTTTTACCTAATTTTTTTACGGCATCTACTTTTTCAAACAGGTGGATGTTAAGGTCAAAAGACGTAACAATCCTCCGGTAATATTCCAGCGCTTCGCTTCTGGTAGGTTTATTATTATTGGTTACAAACGGAACGTCGCCAATTTCCAAACGCTCGCTGGTGCTGAAAAAAGTCATGTTAACCGGGTAATTATAAATGGAATTTACCAATACGCCTTTCTCGATTATTAAATATTTTAAACCTGCTTTTTTAGCTCTTATTCCGCATGCAAGCCCAATCGGGCCGCCACCAATGATGATTACCTCATAGAAGTTATTTACTTTCATAGTAAACGAAGTTATTTATTAAATTTTTCTTTTAATATTATGCCTAAAAAAAACCACCGAAACGGTGGCTTTCAAATTTATGGAATATGAAATTATCTCATGAAATACATTTTGCCATAGCCCTTCGTGAAATATTTATCCGTATTGTCGCCTGCATCTTTAAATTTATCCATCGACTTGCCATTTAAATTGGTCAACACCCTGTACAAATAAACGCCGTTCGCCACTTTTTGTCCATACATATCCGATCCATCCCATTTAAACTCGGTTATATTTCTTCCTACATGCAAAGGTCCCAATTCATTTTCTGTGATTTCCCTTATTACTTTTCCCGTAATGGTCAAAATCTGGATCCGCATATTTTGTGGAATTTCTGAGCCGGTAATCGTAAATACAAAAGCAGTGGAAGTGGTGAATGGATTGGGATAATTCATCAAGTTAGAAATCATGGGCTTGCTGATTACCCGGAAATCAATGTGGTAATCAATTTTACCAGCGGCATTTCCCACCACATCTTTTCCGGAAACAACGAGTTCATAATCTGCGTCTTCTCCACTTAAAGATGGAGAAAGATCTATCGAAGCGGTATTTTCCCCTGTAGCAAGATTGGCCGGTGTAAACCTCATCGTATCATTGTCAAAGCGATACGTTCTCAATGAACCATCCGGGTTTTGAATCTGAACTTTTAATAGAGAAGTATCATTTAATGCAAGAGATTTATTCTCATCTTTTAGTTTGATAAGAATATGCGGCCGCGCAGAAACAATATCGCTGTTTAAAATATGAACGCCATCGAAAGTCACATCCATGGTAGGGTTGTAATTGTCGGATTTTACATAGAAGTTTTGATAGAGAAAATTATTAAATAAATATTGTTCCGGCTGATCATTATCGGGATTAAAATTGATAAAAATGGTATTTAATCCTGGATAGTTTTTGGTATCAATATCATATTTTATTGTAAGGGTATCTCCTGAAATCAATGGTTTCTGTCTCGGAAGCAAAATAACATGGGTAACATTATTGTGATCCATCACCGTTAATTTTACTTTCATGCTGTCAAATGCATCCGGACTGATGTTTTTAAAAGCGATTCCAAAATGCAGAATTTCGCCCTGTTCCAATGTGTCTTTGGAAGTGAAAAATAAATTCGGGCTAAGCGCGCCTTCCGGCGGAGCTTTATAATCCAATCTCCAGTAAGAAAGCTGGTAAGGAGTAAATTTGATGCTATCCACATTTCTCATTTTCAATTGTATGTATGGATATTTAGCGGCACTTATAGATGAGATATCTACGTCCTGCTGGTTTTTATTTACATTAAAAAGCGTCGTCGTATTACCCAAAGTATCCACTCCTATAATTTGAACGGTAGGATTATCCGCAGAATTAGTTTCAAGGCTCGTTCCTCTCCAATGCATTTGTTTCCAGGAAATTGCAGGGCCAAATTTCGGCGAAGTGATATATCCCAGGGTGTCTGTAGAGATGAAGGCCTTTCTATAATCGATTACATCTGATATTCCTTTAGTAAATTCAAATCCGGGGCCGAATGCAGGGTTGTTTTTCTGATAAATAAAAGAAAATGCCCTGGGGCGGTAAAATGAATCAATTAAAACAAATCCTTGTGATTTCAGGTGATGATAAAGTGAATTTTCGGGACCTAAAAAACTGGTGTCCGCCTGCCATTTATCAGCAAAGACATCGGCAGTAGAATAAGGGCCACAGATGTTTCTGACATACACAAAGAAATTATTGGGTATGGAGTCCATAAAATTCGTTGCGGCTATTCTTCCCGCCGAAGTGGAAATATTGTAAGAGAAATTTTGCTGCCTCGATTCGATGCAGGTGGGTAGACTGCCACTTAAACCTGGTTCATTAAGCGTGTTAACCCAGTTTTTTAAAGTGACCGGATCGACTACATTAAAAATCAAAACGTTATTGATGCCGTTCGCGCAAATGCCACTGGTAAAATTCACGCCGTTTATGCCTGCTGTGCAGTCCGAGCCCGCGGATGAAGCGGTAGGAAATACACCATTTCTTGATTCAAGAAAATTGTTTACGGTACCGAATTTCCATTGCCTTGCGCTATCCAGGTGAATGTGTTGAGTATCCGAAAATAGCAGCTGATAATAATGAGATTGGTTAAATCCTTCGGAACTATTTGCCAAATAAACAAACGACGCGCCATTCCAATGATAATCGGGCGTAGCTCCGGCAGCGGACTTTACAGCTACTCTCCAATAATAGACAGTATTGTTCTGGTAGGTGATTCCGGGATCAAATTCCATTACCCCTCCACCCTGGTTTACGGTACGGCTGATTTTAGCAGGAGAATCGAATAGAGTAGTCGTATCCATTTCCATTACATAATCCTTAGCGACCGAAACAGCATTGGAAGTAGAAGCGTATAACTTCTGGTTAGCCACATTTACAATTGATAAATCTGTGGGATAAACAGGACGCGCTTCATCTTCATAAATATAAAATTCTTTGGTAATGCTATTGTTGCTTTCAGACATTTCATCCACCTTATTATCCGCATCTATTGTTACCGTTATCTTATTAAGTCCTTTGTCCCTGGTAGAAATTATTGGGATAGAAATATCAATCGAATCAGAATAATAAATTGCTTTTATTTTTTTTCTTAAAATAACGTCGGTGCTGCCATTTGGATAAGTTCTTTGTACCTGGAAAATAATTGAATCATTAATAGCTCTGCCAATGTTATAAGCTGTTGCTTGTAAATTAAAGTGGTCTTCAGAAACAGAAATAAATTGCGGGTTAAGCACTACATTTTGGTCTTCAATTACGTAATCAGGCTTGGGTTGCGGGTTTACCGTTATCGCGGGATCGCCGTGCAGCGCCAACTCTTCCAGGTGCATCCTGGTGAAAAAATCAAGCGAAGGGTTGCTTCCTCCAAGATTTTGAATGGAATTTTGCATATCAACGCCGATCGAATTGCCATAGTTCAAATCGCTTATCTGGTGAAACATTTGCTCATTGTAATTATTAAGATAAGGCGGAATACCCAAATGGGAACTTGCTAAAAATCCGATGCTGCCTCTTTCTTTTGACAAAATAAAATTTTCAGAAATTGACAATGCATTTTGCAATATGCGCAGGGTATCGTAAATATAATTATTTCCTGCAGTGCATCCACTTACCAGGAAAAAAGGATAACGACCGGCATTACTATAATCGCTTGGATCGCTTAAATTGAACTCTAAAACGTTGGCAGAGGAATGGCCAAAATACGCCAGCAGGCTAATGCCACTATTAAATAAATCACTGATTCTTTGGCTTGCTATCAATTGAACTGCCGCACTTGACGATTTTGAAAACGTTTCTACGTTTGCTCCATAAAGAGTATCCTCAATTATTCCTTTGTAAATATTCATGTAATAACCGAAAAGATCGTTGTCAGAACTGTCTCTTCCGCCCACGATATTTACAACTTTCTTCATCCACAATTTATTGTCAAGCGTTTGCATCGTTGATTTTTCAGCCAATTCATATTCTTCTATCTTCTGCAGGTAATTGCCTACCTCATCTCCTGAGATTGCTGATAATCGGCCTATGGGCACACTGGGAACAATACTTCCGTAAGGCGAAGCTAAAAGAACATCAGAAGCCGGCGCACCAAAAGTTGGAACGAGGTTTAATTGGTCCGCATATTGGCTGCTTTGGTTTACGGTATATTGATCGTATTCAATTCCTTTTCCCATCAGGAAAACGTATTTCGGTTTTACCGAAAACGTATTGGCCGCATACTGGATAAAATCTTTTATAGCTGAAGGATGTTTTTTAATACCGTAAGCAAACTGATCAACCAATTCATTGATATCTATTATTTTAGTATTGTAATCGCCGCCAGCAGCAGATTTTCGGTATTGACTATATAGGTCAATATTGTTTACGCCCGCAGAACTTGTATAAAGCAGCGGGTTGCTGATAATTAAGTAAGTTCCCTGGTTAGCCGCAACCGCAAAGTTGACAAAGTTTTTTTTCTGCAGCGAAGTGGCGCTTATCACCTGCGTTGGGTCTTCGCTTACCAATTCAAATTTCCGTAAAGTGTCAGAAGACGGTGGAAGCGCAAATTTTACTTTTCCGGGAGTGCTTATATCTCCTACATATCTTTTCTGAGAAGTAAAATCAAAAAGTACCGGCGCAACACTTCCGTAATTAAACTGGTCTATCACGACATAATTTCCGGTATTTGTAGCTGGTAATTGAAAATAGAAATTGGTTTGATTATTAAATATCCATTTACTTGGATAAGTAATTTCATCAAACGCCACTACCATTCTATCTGTACTTACGGTAGAAGTATTTTCAAAATAAATTTGAATATTATTTAAATCAGTTAGATAGCTTAACGGTAAATTTTGTAAGTCTTTTTTGATATAAGTAAAATAAGGCATCGGCTCATTATCTACTACGGTATTAAAAACTTTTACCTGCACATTCCTGTCATTTAATGCACTTCCTACAGCCGCAAATTTTAGACTGAAACCAGGACCTCCGGTATATAAATTAACATTGCCAAAACCCGCAGCCAATCTTCGCGCAGGATAAATATCGGCGCTTGCCCAGCCTTCACCAATATCATACGAAGAAGAGTACACGTAACTCCCCACCACCGCTGCATAACCCGGGCTCAATTGATTTTTAAAATAATTTCCCCTCACATTCGTAAAATAAGGCTCCGGCTGTAGCGTATTACCTGCTACATTATTGACAGCGTTCGTATATCTTAAATTATTTCCAGCAGGGTTCACTGTCAAAAAATAAGCCGCCGTATCTGTCTGCAAACTGGTATGATCAGTTAACTGGTAATCGGCAACGCGGTATAATTTGGTATCAATTTTTCCATCGTTCATCCTTGCCCAAAATTCTATATAACCATTAGCAGGCAATGGTCCCGTGGCGGAGCTCGTGTAAAGGCTAACTTCCTGGCCGTTTCTCCAAAGTTGAAATTGTTCTGCAGGAATGGTTTCCAGGCCTAATGAACTGAGCGTAGTTTGATCAATATGGTACAACCCATCAGCTCCCACTTTAAATTTATAATAGGTTTTATTAAAATCTATCCAACTGTTGGAATAGGTTTGCGCGCTTGCAATTCCGGTGATTAAAATAAAAAGTATAGTGAGTAATTTTTTCATATTTGAATATTGAAATCTACTTTTTTGCTTTTTTAGCCAAATCAATTTTTAATGAAAAAATGTGTGTGTATAAAGGATTGGATTGATTCGCCAAATTGGTAAAAGCATAATCAATGCTTATATTATTTATTTTAAAACCGGCGCCCAGGCTTGGTTGAAAAATCCAGACTCTTTTTTGGTTGGTAGTATCTCCATCTGCCAAAGCCTGTTGAAAATTTGAAATCCCTGCTCTTACGAAAAATACATTTTTTATAGAAGCTTCCAGACCGGCGTGTGGGTCAACACTTACTGTATTATTACTGATCACTGTATTTCTTCTTCCGTCAAAAGTCAGGTCAAGATCTGCTTCTGCCAGGAGGTTTACCGAAGAACCTAACCTAAAATTATAGGAGTTTCCGATGGTAAGCCGTGGCGCGGTTAATTCGGTAGATTTTACCGGAATATCATTTTCAGTCAGGTACAAAACCTCTTTTTCTTTTTCTGTAAAATGAAACGACCACGCGTTAAACGTGGTAGTAATATCCTTGGCAACAATTCCCAAACTCCAGCGGTTTTTTTGCATTTTAAATCCCGCATCAATTCCAAAACCCCATGCCGTGGCGAAATGGCCAACTTTTCTATAAATTACTTTTGCATTGCCACCAAAACTCATTTTAAGATCATCATCATCCTTTATTTTTTGAGCATAAGAAAAAAGAAATCCATAATCTGCCGAAGAAAAAGTAGTAATATTTCCATAATTAATGCTGCCATCTGGCTCTACCAAAAAGAGCGTATTAGGAATATCGTCAACTGCGAAACGAAGAATTGAAACACCGATTACTCTTTTTCCATCATTTGACGGCGTAGCAAAACTAGCATAATCGTATTTGCCAATATTATCAAAATAACTTGCATGCATCAGGTCCAGGGTTGGGCCATCTTTAACGCCGACTAAGCCTGCCGGATTCCAATAACCCGCGGTGCCATCATCTACCGAAGCCGCCTGCGCCGCGCCCATACCAAGTCCGCGGGCTCCTGCGCCGATATTTAAAAATTCATTTGAGTATTTCCTGAATTGGGAAAATCCCATGCAGGGAAGCAGCATCAGCAATAATATTTTGACAAATCGGGGCATTCTCATTTTTTGGGGTGGCCAGTTATTTGAGTAAATTTTATACAGTATTCAGCGAAAATAAAAACGGAGTTCAATATGATAATATTGTATACCGCGTTTATTGAAGATAAAATTAAGTAAAACTGACGCAAACCTGCGCGTAAAAAGAAAAATAGCCAAAAAATAAGGCTTGGGGATTTAGGTTGTTTATTTTTGCAGCCAGTTTTTTTAATAGTATGAAAAATTTAATAGAAGAATTAAAATGGCGCGGGCTTATCCAGGACATTATTCCGGGCACAGAAGAAGAATTAATAAAAGAAACTATTTCTGCCTACGTAGGTTTTGACCCAACAGCGGATAGCCTGCATATTGGTAGCCTGATTCCCATAATGGTTTTGGTTCATTTGCAAAATTTTGGGCACAAACCTATCGCGTTAGTTGGCGGCGCTACCGGAATGGTGGGCGACCCCTCGGGCAAAAGCGAAGAAAGAAATTTATTGAGTAAAGAAATTCTTGATCACAATGTGGCGGCAGTAAAGCAACAATTATCGAAGTTTCTTAATTTCAATTCATCAACTTCTAATGCTGCCGAAATGGTAAATAATTATGATTGGTTCAGCAATATTTCTTTTTTAGATTTTATCCGCGATGTGGGCAAACATATTTCAGTAAACTACATGATGGCGAAAGACAGCGTAAAAAAACGCCTGGAAGGGGAGAATGGAATGAGTTTTACCGAGTTTACTTACCAATTAGTTCAAGGCTATGATTTTTACTGGCTTTATAAAAACAAAAATTGCAAGTTGCAATTTGGAGGAAGCGACCAATGGGGAAATATCGTAACCGGAACGGAACTTATCAGGAGAAAAGCTGGCGGCGAAGCATTTGCATTCACCTGCCCGTTGCTTACCAAATCTGACGGAAACAAATTTGGCAAAACGGAGAAAGGAAACATCTGGCTGGACCCGGCAAAAACTTCACCCTATAGTTTTTACCAGTTTTGGCTCAATACTGCGGATGCTGATGCCCAAAGGTTTTTAAAAGTATTTACTTTTTTATCTGAAAAGGAAATTAATGAACTGATACAGCAACATTCCGGAAACGAGCACCAGCGAACACTTCAAAAGAAATTGGCGGAAGAGCTTACTTGCTTTGTGCATTCTAAAAGTGATTATGATTTTGCGGTAAAAGCTTCTTCTATTTTATTTAGCAACGATACCGCCCAGGTCTTAAAAGAATTAAATGAAGAACAATTGCTCCAGGTGATGGAAGGCGTTCCGTCAGTAGAAATTGATAGAAATAAATTAAATGATTTGGATTTAATTTCCTTATTAACCGATACAAAAATTTTGCCTAGCAAAGGCGAAGCAAAAAAAATGCTTGCAGGCGGCGGCATTTTTATTAATAAAGAAAAAGTGGATTCTGCCGACGAAAAAATAAATACCGGCCAGCTTTTGAATGGTAAATATTTATTGATACAAAAAGGAAAGAAAAATTATTATTTGGTGAAAGCCATTTAAAGGGAAGAGATTTTTTGAGTGAAAATAGAAATCATTCTTAAAAGCCTGTCTGTCCGGTAGGCAGGTTCGTTTATTGTAAATATTTAATTTTGGGTTGATTTTGCAAAAGAAAAAATGTTTTATAAAATCATCTTTTGATGTTTTGAAAATAAAGACGATAACCTTACTTTTGCACACCTTTGTCCCATAGTATAAGGGCAGTACAACAGATTTTGATTCTGTATGTCGAGGTTCGAATCCTCGTGGGACAACAATAATTTTTGATAATGAACATTTATAAAATGTTCATTATCAGTTTTAGAAATCTTCTGAAGAAGCTTTTAATTCTTAACTCTTATTCAATAAAACGAGTCTACTGCGTTAATAAATCGAATTTCTATCGCAATCCTTCAATACTGCCTGCAAGGAAGGTTTTTTCACAGTTTTCAAAAAGAAAATCAAGGTTTCCCTTACACTCTATATCTTAAAAAAAATGTCTGAATGGTGTCGACGTTTTTTGAAATATTATCACATAAGTTTTAGGATATCGCCTTCCATCTGAATTTACGCACTGATTTATGTTTAACTTATTAAGTGATAAGATTAGAATTTATTAAATATACCTTTCCACATATTTTCAGTAAGTAAGAATGAAACTTTATATTAAATACATGGTGAGCCTTCGTTGCAAAATGATGGTAAAAGAGGAATT
>JBDTHD010000065.1:0-4459 GCA_039937075.1 Ginsengibacter sp.
ACCGTCCTTCATTACCCAGCCTGAATCAGGGAAATGATTTTTATTAATTCCTCTCCAGCCTTTTGATGTAGCGCCGTCCCATAAAAGCTTTACGCCATTTTTAATTTCCTGGCTGGATAAAGTATTGGGAATTAAGTTGACTACGAAAATGCTGTCATCGGGACTTGGTTTTAAATCTTCCGTTTTAATCCGGATATTTTTCCAGCGTATTTTTTCTCCTGCGTGGGAAGAATCAGGAATTTCATGAACCTGCAGCCCAATAAATCCTTTGTGCGTCATGCTATCCACGAGGTTAGCCGCGGGTACGCCGTTTACCCAGGTACGAATAGTATCGCCGATACATTCTATGTGATAATGATTCCAGTCTCCACTAATAAATGCCGCTTTTGCCCGCGGGTTTAATTCTAACGGATACAGCCAGCCGCGCCGCGCTTCGTCATAAATGCCGCCGCTCCAAGCTCTCCTTGATGGATCAATTTCTACCTGGTAGCCATGTACGCGGCCATTGTTATAATCGGGACTGCTTTCGCTTCTTATTTGTATTCCTGAATTCATTGCAGTGTCTACTTTAAAATCTAAGTCAAGGAAAAAATTGCCATATTGCTTATCGGTTACGAGAAAAGAATTGGGCGTGTTCGGAACAGTTGTTCCGACAATCTGGTTGTCTTCAACAGTATATTTTGCTCCGCCGTTTAGTTGATGCCAACCATCTAAATTTTTTCCGTTAAACAGCAATTGGCCTTCATCCAATTTACTATTTTTGGGGTTAGAATTATTACAACTAAAAAAAGGTACAAGAACGAAAAGGGCTACCAGGTTTTTCAATTTCATCTTAAGAAAGTTTTTGTTAGGATTTTTTAAATGTGACGAATTTATAAGTGTAAATATAGAAAAATCAGGCCAGCTTTGAGGTTCTGTTTATAGCAGATTATTCATTGTGGAAATTGTATGCAAGAGATGATTTCTTTTCAATAGTAAACCAACAAATTATCCTGATTTTTATTTTGGTATAAATCGTCAGAGCCAGAATTCGAAGGTGCAATGAAATGAAAATACAAATCCGGATTATTTCCCTGTCTGCCATCAGGCAGGTTCGTTTACTGAAGAACGATTATTATTTTTAGTGTGTTTACTTTATTGCTTTGCGTTATTCAGTTTGGCATAAATATCCAGGCTAATAAATTTTCCATTCTTGATTTCGCAATCAGTCATTTTTCCCTCGTGTTGGAAGTCAAGTTTGGCCATTGCTTTTTTGCAATTGGTATTTTCAGTTTCTACCAACCCTTCAATACGATGCAGCCCAAGCTTTTCAAATCCATACTGACAAATTAACGGCATCACTTCTTTCATAACTCCTTTTCCCCAAAATTCTGGCAACAGCCAAAAACCGATTTCAGCTTTTCTGTGTTGTTTCGATAAACTATTTAATCCACCGGCGTCATAAAAAGTTTTATCATCAACCGAGACTATTGCCCACAAAATCCCGGTCTCTTCTTTCTCAAGGTTTGAAAAAAAAATCATTTGTTCTTTGGTCGCTTCCAGCGTGTCATAGCTCACTCCGTAATATCTGATGATCTCTGGGTGCGAAAGTCCTTTGAATACATTTTCTAAATCGCTTTCAACAAATTGTCGAAGCAAAAGCCTGCCTGTTTTTATAATGGGAAATTCTGACGCCATTTTTCTTTATTCCAGTTTTGAATGCAATAGGACACTTTTTAAAAAAGGTGTCACTTTGTTTTAAAAAAGACCTCACGTCTTAATCCATTTTTTAATCGTTTTTAGGAACGAATGAATATCAAAAGGTTTTTGTACATAACCGTTAGCGGCCGAACTTTTACTTATTTTTTCTATGTCGTCATTTGCCGAAAAAAGAAGTACGGGTATATCTTTTAGCGAGGCGTCTTCGCGTATCTGGCGAATGGCTTCTTCGCCGCCGGTCGTAGGTATCCACAAATCCATTAGTATGATATCGGGTTTAACTGATTTTATATCAGCAACAACATTATCGCAAATGGCGCGCGTTTCTACTTTGTAGTTTTGCTTTTGCAAAAGCAACGTGCAGAGCATCAATATTTCCGCATCATCATCATAAATTAAAATACATTTTTGCATTGCCTGTGGTAGTTGTCAGTTATGGGTTCGGGTTATTAGTTATTAGTTATTAGTTATCGGTTTGATCTCATTACTCATTACTCATTACTTATCACTCATCACTCATCACTCATCACTTATCACTTATCACTCATCACTTATCACTCTTCCTTCCCCCCGCCGGTATTGAAAAATAAAACGTACTTCCTTTGCCTATTTCGCTTTCTACCCACATTTTTCCTTTGTGCCTTTTAATAATTTCATTTGAAAGATACAAGCCAATGCCCATTCCCTGGAAACGCATGGCCTGGTCTTCTACGCGGAAATATCTTTTAAAAATATGCTCAAGGTTTTCTTTTGAAATGCCGATTCCATTGTCCTTTACCGAAATAATCAATTCGCCGTTTTTCTCTTTTGCTGTTACTACGATTTTCTTTTCATTTGGCGAATATTTTATGGCGTTGCTTAACAGGTTAATTATTACCTGTTGAAGCCTGTCATGGTCGCCTTTTATTTCTGAAGTGATACTTCCTTTTTTTATAATTGTATAATCCGATGAGGTCTTTCGCTCGTCATTAATCGTTTCAACCAACATTTTATTAAAATCAAAAGTAGTAATCTCATAATTCAATTTGCCGTTTTGACTTTTACCTACTTCCAGCAATTCTGTTATCAGGTTATTGAGCCGGTTTACGGAAACAAGCGCCTTATTTACATAAAGAGTCGAATCTGTATCTTTATCCAGCGTCATTTCCAGCAGTTGCAGGTATCCTTTAATGGAAGCCAGCGGCGTTTTCATCTCATGGCTGGCAATGTTCATAAATTCATCCTTTTTCTCTTCTTTTATTTTTTGCTCCTGTATATCGGTAGCCACGCCTACCCACGAAGCGATAACTCCTCCGTTGCCATCTTTAATAGAGGTAGCCCTCAGCAGGTGCCAGCGGTATTTTCCATCCCTCTTTCTTTTCAGCCTGAGTTCTTTGTAAAAATCTTTACCGGTAATTAAGCAGGCCTCAGCTAAAGCAACTACGCTTTGCAGTTCTTCGGGGTGTATTATTTTTTCCCATCCCTTTCCTGTCGTAGCTTCCTCACCGTTTAAGCCTGAATAATCTAAAGCGTATTTATTAAAAAAAATGATTTTGCCTTCCGCATTTGCGGTAATGGTAATTTGAGGAATAGATTCTAATATTAACCTTAGATTGGCTTCTTCTCTTTTCTTGGCAATCACCTCGTTCGTTACTTCGTAGCCAAAACCTAAAACACCGATTATTTTTTTATCCTCACCGTACATAGGCTGGCAAGAAAAATTAAAATAGCGCTCGGCGGGGGAAAGGCCCTCATCATAAGCCGCCCAAACTTGTGCCTGGTTTGCTATAAATGGTTCTCCTGTTTCATATACCTTGTCAAGCATTTTATTAATCCCTTGTTCTTCGAGTTCAGGAAGCGCTTCCAGAGAGGTTTTGTCCTTTATTTTGCGTTTGCCAAATAGTTTTTGATAAGCAGGATTTACCAAATCGTAAATATGTTCTGGCCCCATATACGTACACATGAAAGCGGGCGAGTTCAGGTATAGGGTCTGAATCATTTCTGCATTTTCCTCCATTTTATCTTTTGCTTCCTGATGTCCCTGCTGCCCTTTTTTTCTTTCCGTAATATCGCGCAAAGCCAATAGAATCAAAGGCTCTGCCCCTTCTTTATACAACATCTGGATATTGAAGCAAATATCGTGGCACCCGATGGTCGAAAACGTATGTTCTATTTCCACTTCTGTCATTAGCCCCTTTTCTTTCCTTATCTTTTGAAGTTCTTTGCGCAGCCCCGCGATATCCCAGTGGCCGCCCTGCAATTCAAATAAATTTTCCCCCAGGGTTTCTTCTTCTGTAATCTCAAAGATTTTATAAAATGCCCTGTTGGCCATTTGGATGTTGAATTCTTTGTCCAGCGCCAGTAAGGGCTCGTGAAGTGTGGTAGTAACGTTTTTATCAGATCGTTGCATTTAAAATTGGAGTCTAATTTGGGTGTGTTTATTTGCCTTATTGAAGGTAGTGGTTTTAAGCTCTCAAAGTGTATTTTCTTTTGCTATTGACTCCCGTCTTTTAAGCATATTCTTAAAACGGAAGTGACCATGATCCATGGTGTTTTGCGCGCGGTTTTTTTGTTGGCAGACGAATTCTGCAAAATAAAAATCGGTGCTATTTGTTGCTTTACTGTTATGTTTTGTCTGAACTAGTCCCGATAGCTATCGGGATTTAAGATGAAAGGATTTTAGGATTAAATCGTGCCAATCTTAAATTCTTAAAAATTATAGTTGAGATTCTTGATAAATTTTTGAGACATTTTTTTGATTAAACAGGAATTATATTTCGTT
>JBDTHD010000066.1:0-2130 GCA_039937075.1 Ginsengibacter sp.
GGCCATGCGTTGATTTGCGACGCGCTTTATTTAGGTTTAGAAAATACTATTCAATTGTATAAAAGGCAATTGACAAATTAACTAATTAAACAGTTCGCCCAGTTTTTTATTTAATTCTTCACCGCGAAGATTTTTTGCGATAATAATTCCTTTAGGATCTATTAAAATATTTTGTGGAATGCTGGTAATTTGGAATTTTGTTGCTATCTCATTGCTCCATCCTTTAAGGTCGCTTACGTGATTCCATGTAAGACCATCTGCATGTATTGCATTGAGCCATGCACCTTTTGCCTGGTCGAGGGAAACACCTAAAACAGTAAAATTTTTCTGGTGATATTTATTGTATGCAGCCACTACATTCGGATTCTCCATGCGGCATGGCCGGCACCAGCTTGCCCAAAAATCTATCAGTACATATTTTCCTCTTAGAGACGAAATTTTAATTTTATGGCCTGACGTATCTGTTTGTGAAAAATCTGCAATTTCGGATCCTATCGGATTTATTTTTGCCAGTTCTAATTGTTGATTTACATATTTTGCAAGGCTGGTTTCTTGCACGTCTTTCGTCATTGTTTTAAACATCTTATCAGCTATTACCTGGTTTTCAGAAGTTTGCAAAACCCTGATAATCGCTATCGGATCTACAAATGACGATGGGTATTTTTTTACAAAGTCTTCGCTTATTTTTTCTACAGCAGCGATGGATGCAGGATCTTTTTGGGCGTCCGGAACAAACATGGATTCATAAGGCTTGAGAGCCTTTGCTAACTCCTGGTATTCATCTTCTGTTTTAGAACCAGTAATAGAAAGGTTATCGAGGTTATCTTTATCGCCTTTTATTACAATCTTACTATTATCTAAAAACAATGGAACAGCTGGTGGTTGATCTGCAAAAATTAATATTATAAAGGAAGGTTCAGGCAGATTTCCCTTAATAATAAATTTGCCATTCTCAATGTTGGTTTGCTTTTCAGGCGTGTTCGTTTGTTGGTTTAAAAAAGAAACTGCCGTTCCATCAGGATAGCCGCTTACATTTCCTGATATTTCATATCCTTTTGAAGATGATTGGGAAAAAGCAAAAAAAGGAAGAGCTATAAAAAGTAAAAAAAGTGATTTCATCAATTACAAAATTATTTTAAGTAACAAATTTAATTTTTTTATAGCGAAAAAGAAACTTTAGCCGTTACATTAACTTTTTAAAATTGAGTCGCAAAACTTTTCAGTAATTAAATGAATATTTTCCGCATTTTCGATGGCTTTAATATAAGCAGTGCCAATAATGGCTCCTGCTGCATATTTGCAGGCTGTGCTAAAAGTTTGATGATCCCTTATTCCAAAGCCGATGAGAATTCTATTTTTCAAATTCATATCCTTGATTCTTCTAAAATAAATTTCCTGGGCTTTCATGTCTGTGTTTTTGCCTGTAATAGATGAAGAAGAAACCGCATAAATAAATCCTTTGGAAAGTGAATCAATTTTTCTGATTCGTTCCTCTGAAGTTTCGGGAGTGATTAGAAAAATAAAATCAAGACCATTTTCTTCCATAAATTTTTGATATACCGCTTCATATTCAGAAATCGGAAGGTCAGGAAGAATAATGCCGCTGATGCCGGCATTCTTTGCATCTAAACAAAATTTTTTAAATCCGTATTGTAGAACAGGATTCAGATAGCCCATTAAAATCAGCGGAAGTTTTATTTTCTTCTTAGCGAGTTCCAATTGACCAAATAGTTTTTTAATTGTCATTCCATTTTGCAACGCTTTCATGCTGCTGTTTTGAATAACAGGCCCGTCAGCCAAAGGATCGCTGTATGGCATTCCAATTTCAATCATGTCTGCGCCGTGATCCTGCAGTGCACTCAGAATAATTTTTGTATCATTCAATTGAGGGAATCCTGCAGTAAAATAAATACTCAGGATATTTTTATCTTTCTTTTCAAATAATTTTTGAATCGCGTTCATTCATTCTTGTTTTGATAAAAGTATTTTATTATAAGAGTAGTAAACAAACAAAAAGCACTGATTTTTATTTCGTTATTTTTCTAGATGTTTCATATAAGTATCCATATCCTTATCGCCTCGGCCACTCAAATTAATCACCACCACGTCGGATTTTTTAAATTTTATTTT
>JBDTHD010000067.1:0-22151 GCA_039937075.1 Ginsengibacter sp.
GTCATTACCCGTATGGAGTTATTGTCGTGGCCGAGCGCCACGCCTAATCAGTTAAAATATTGGAAGATTTTATCAAACAGTCGACTATTTTTAACCTGGAGGAATCAATTATTATTAAGGGCATTGAGATTCGAAGACAATATCGTACCAAATTACCGGATGCAATTATTGCTGCCACGGCACATGATTTAAATTTCACTTTGCTTACACGTAATACTTCTGATTTCAAAAATATTTCCGGATTGGATTTGCTAAACCCATGGGATTTATAACAAACCAAGGCATCAGAATAGTAAAGCAACAATCCTGATCGTTATCGGAGAAACAATTTCTATTTTGAGGTGCCTAAAATCATCTTTAGAAATTAAACAGGAAAAAGAAACCCAATAAAATGGTTAGTGTGCCAGTAACCAGTTTGGCAACAGATTGAATTATTAATCACCCGTTTTTTATTTTATTCCCACTTCCATTTGTTTTACTTTTGAAAAAAAACACTATGCCTGATCAACCAGCCGCTCCCAACCAGTTAAATATTGAAATTTCGGAAGAGGTTTCTGAAGGACAATATGCCAATCTTGCCATTATTACCCACAGTCATGCTGAATTTGTAGTTGATTTTGTAAATGTGATGCCTGGAATGCCAAAAAGCAAAGTAAAAAGCCGGATAATTCTTACTCCTTCGCACGCCAAACGCTTTATGAAAGCTATGATTGAGAATGTAAAGAAATTTGAAGCCGCAAACGGCACTATCCAGGACATAGAGGCGGTAGAATTGCCGATGAATTTTGGCGGTCCTACGGCTCAGGCATAGAATACTTGTTGATAATTTGTAAAAGAATGGACTAAAAAAACTGGCTAATTCAACGCTGCATCGAAGGTAGTGTCTTTCCTCGTTGAATAACTCTTAACTACATTATACAAAGTGTCTCTTTCTACTGCATCGCGTCCGGCCTGGGAAATCAGCAGTACCAGTTCCTCAGTGCTCATTGCAGGATTTTGTTCTTCGCTTCCAGCCATTGAATATATTTTGGTAGAATCGTCAATTGTTCCATCCATATCATCTACGCCGAAGGACAAAGAAAGCTGTGCATTTTGCCTGCCGAGCATCGGCCAATACGCTTTTAAGTGAGGAAAATTATCCATGTAAATTCTTCCGACCGCATACATTTTCATGTCTTCAATTATGGAAGATTCCGGAACGTTGCTCATGTCATTATTTTGGTTGCGGAATTTTAATGGAATGAAAGTATTAAAGCCATGCGTTTTATCCTGCAAGGTTCTCAAACGGTTCATGTGATCAATCCGGTGACCGTAGTTTTCAATATGGCCGTAGAGCATAGTAGCGTTGGTATGCATTCCTAAAGCATGAGCTTCTTCGTGAATTTTTAGCCAGCCTTCAGCGCCTACTTTATCGTGGCAAATCCTGCTTCTTATTTCGGCATCAAAAATTTCCGCACCTCCGCCGGGCATAGATTGCAATCCCGCATCATTCAACTTTTTCATTCCTTCTTTTACAGAAAGTTTTGCTTTACGAAACATATAATCCAATTCCACAGCCGTAAACCCTTTTACATGAAGATCCGGCCTGTGTTGTTTTACCTGGGAAATAAAATCGCAGAAAAAATCAAGGTCCATTTTAGGATGAACACCGCCTACGATGTGAACTTCTGTTACTGGTTTTCCGTCATAGCTTTTTACTATATCCATCATTTGTTCTTTCGTCAAAACCCAGCCTTCGTCGCGATGCGCATAAAGGCGTGAGTAAGAACAAAACTTGCACGAAAACACACAAACATTGGTGGGTTCAATATGAAAATTCCGGTTAAAATAGGTTTTATCGCCGTGTCTCTTTTCCCTGATGTAGTTGGCTAACATGCCACTAAGCCCAAGACTGGCTTTTTCAAAAAGAAACATTCCTTCTTCATCGGTTATTCTTTCGTCTGCTACTATTTTTTCAGTAATATTTTTAAAAATTTTTCCTTCGGGTAATGCATTTATCAACGCTAATAAATCGTCGTCTTTTTTTGTGATTTCCATTCTGCAAAATTAAGAATAATAAAATTTAGTATTGTTAATTCTGATGGAATTAAGCTTTATACAGTAAACCAACAAATACGCAGGATTCTTGTTTTGCAGATTAAATCAAAATCAGTAAACCAATAAATAATTACGATTCCTATTTCTTAAATAGGCTTTCACCATTCACCTCCCGATAGCCATCGGGACAACATTCCTATTGCTTTACTATTTTCTGCACCACCGTTTTATCAGAGTATTGCAATTTTAAAATATAAATGCCCGGCGGCGCATTACCAAAATCAACATTCATTAGCGTGTATGCCTTACCGTAGTAGTCCTGCGACCACATCAACTGGCCAACGGAATTGTAAATATGCGCTGATTCTAAATTGACCGGAACTTCATAATTCCTGATGAAAAATTGCTGATGAAAAGGATTGGGATAAATTAAATATCCTTGCTTCTTCAATCGCGCGGGAACCGTAATTCCATAAAGATTGATGTTGTCTATATACAGGTTATTTTGCTGATTGCCCTTAAAAACGAAGTAAACCTGGAAATCATTTGTGCCAACATCTTTAAACAAATTGAGGCTTACATTTTTCCAGTCGTTTGCACCCGGAACAAACCCCGGCGAATAGCCTGTCTTTGTTTGTAAGCCGGTTCCATAATTTACCCAAATAGTAGTAAAAGTTTTTCCGCAATCTGTTGTTGCCTGCAATTCCAAAGTGTCGGACAAAGAAGAGGAATTACCTGCATTGTAAGCATAGTCAAATGAAACAAATAAAGAGTCAAATGCGGACGTCCCCGAGATTACAGAAGAAACAAATTTATCAGTTGTTCCGGTGGATGGCGCATTATAATTATTGATAACCATAGAGGCCGTTCCGGTTTTGGCGGCGGCTGTAGTTCGCTGCCATGTGATGTCTCCATCCGGGTTTTCGACAGACCAGGTGGCGGGAGGAAAAGTCGGATCTTCAAAACCTTCAGAAACGGGAAGAGTGATTTTGCCTGTTACAAAAAAAGATTTTCGAAGTGTATCATTTAACGGTGATTCGTCGCCGGTGCCTGAAGAAGAAATCGGATCTGCACTGAATACAGTAATGGTATGTTGTCCTCCGCTTGGAGTAAAAGTATTTAAAGGAACCGTTATCGTAGCATCTGCCAAAAGAGAAATTCCTGTGACGGTAGTTTGGGACACTGCTCCATTATCTACCGCATAAGAAATATTAAAACCAGTGATGGTAGAAAATCCTGCATTTTTTACGATGGCCACCGGAATAATTGGTTCCGCGCATTCCGTAGGCGACGGAGGATTTACTGAAAGAACGGTTATGTCTCTCGATGTTTCCTGTTTGATATTAATGTTATCTATAAAAATATTGTTGCCATAGTCGCTGGTATTTTTAAACACAACGATCATACTTCCCGAAGAAAGCTTGGAACCATCAATTACAATTTGCTGATTTTTCCAATCTCCCGGTGCAGGATTTGTATAAGCATCGCTTGAAGAACCCGCAGTGGCAAGCGCTGCACCTGCTTTATTAAAGTAGATAGTAAAGGTGCTGCCGCAATCAGTGGAAACCAACACTTGTAAACTATCATTATAACTCGGGTCAGGATAGTTTTTATGTGCCAAATCAAAACTGAGAACAACGGGATCGTTGGTGGCTAAATTAATTTTTGGAGTTTTTATTTCATCTACCTGGTTTGGATTATTGTCATAATTATCAATATAAATAGAATGTGCGCTATTACTACCGGGTGTGGTTCTTTGCCATGTAATATTATTATCGGGGTTAATAATAGACCAGCCTGTAGGTGGAAATGTACTGTTTTCGAAACCTTCATTGATGGGCAGGTTTGCTGCGTTAGGCACAGAAAGAGACGCTGATAAAGTATCGTTTGCAGGAACCTGGTCAACGCCTGTTCCATTTACATTCGAAGTAAAAAATTTAAATGTATTATTCCCAGTTGATACATTCATTGATGGGAAAGTAACTATTTGTACGCCTCCTGAAGCAAGGTTTGGATTGAGTGTAACTGTTACCGGCGAACCATTATTTAATACATAGCCAACAGTAATGGAAGTAATCGTATTTGCGCCATTATTTTTTATCATCACTTTAGGAATAAAATTTCCCGGACAACTGATCGTGTTTGGATAATAAAAAGAGCTGCATCCTGAACTTTCGAATCCGCCTGGGTTAACAGACGCAATTGGCGAAGCATCCGTGGCTATTGCATTCAAAGGCAACGTTGCGCTGTTGGAAGATAACAACGCGGTTCTGTAAGTATTAAGAACATATTCCATCCTTTCCACCTGTTTTTTAGTAAACATGTCATAGCAATCATCCGCTGTATAATCCATATAATTTTCATACATTTTTCCCGGAGGATTTACCGTGCAGGAATCTGAAACCATGCCCGAAGGGCAATTGTTAGTTGCCACACTTTGGTTAGGCGTGTCTCCAATATCTTGTGAGGTATTCCCCTTGCCCGGCGGATTGTATAAACCGGTTGGTAAAAGATAGGTGGAGCCTTCTGATGTCAGAGGGCGGAAGTCATCACCACTACAGGTATTTGAAGATGTTTCATCATCGCCCCAAATATGATTGAGCCCAAAATAATGTCCTAATTCATGAACTACGGTCCGCGCTTTATTGTAGTCTGCAGCATTACAGGGACGAACTCCAAATCCTAAAATGTTACAAAAAACTCCATCATCCTGCGGAGTACCACTTCCGGGAATTTGAGTGTATCCTAACACACCGCCGCCGTTAGCAATGTTACCAACCCAAATATTAACATAGGCTGTCGGATCCCATACGTCGGCGCCGCCCAATGCGGTTCTTTTTATGGAATCCACCACATTGTCCGGATTGCCGGTGGTATTGCTTGTTACCCTGTCAATTCCATTGAAAAGCTTTCCGGCGGGTGTTCTTTTAGCCAAAACAAAACGAATAAAAGAATGTCCTCGTACTGCTTCAAATGCCGCAGGAAGGTTAGCAGTATCAGCATTTAATCCTGAAAAATCAGAATTCATAGCATCAATCTGTGACTGAATGTCTGCGTCAGTAACAGAATAAGGATTCGGTAAAACGATATGAAAAACCACCGGAAGATAAACGACACTTTTTAAGCGTTTGGGAGTGCGCAAAGAATTTCCCGGAAGAACCTGGGAAAGCCGTTCCGCCCTTAATTTTAATTCAGGAAACTTTTTGAATAACATTTGTACGCGCTCGTCAGTGGCGCACCTGACAAATCCTTTTGAAGGATATATGCCCTGGGGTGTTTTTATTTTTTTTTGTGAAAAGCAGTTGAGAATACATAAAAATAATCCACAGGTTATTAAAAGAATTTTTTTCAACACTCTCTAAGATTTTGATAAAATAAGGATGAAAATAAAGGCAAGTTTTAAGTATGCAAAGTAGGATTTTAAGTTGAAATCAAGACTACCAACCGAAGATTTATTGAATTCTCTTATCTTTCAAATAATTAAAACTCCTGCAATTTTGAAAAATAGATAGATTTGATTTTATTTGTTCAGCACAATTTTAAATACGGTTTATTTTTAAATAAAATTAGATGAAGAATATTAAGTTCCGCCTTATTGTAATGAATTTTTTACAATTTTTTATTTGGGGCGCATGGCTCATAACTATCGGCGCTTATTGGTTTCAAACCAAACATTGGTCGGGGACTCAATTCGGCGCCATATTTTCAACGATGGGAATTGCTTCTTTATTTATGCCTTCTATCGCCGGCATCATTGCTGACAAATGGGTGAACGCCGAAAAATTATATGGGATTTTTCAAATCTGCGGAGCTATTGTTCTTTTTACCATTCCAATGATCAACGATCCTTTTACTATGTTTTGGGTGATGCTTTTAAACATGGTTTTTTACATGCCCACTATTTCCTTATCTATCGCGGTTGCTTATTCTGCCTTGAAAAAAGAAGGTAAAGATGTGGTAACGGATTATCCGCCGATAAGGGTTTGGGGAACTGTTGGTTTTATTGCAGCGCTTTGGGTAGTAAGTTTATCACATATTGAAACTACTTCGGGCCAGTTTTATGTAGCTTCTGTAGCATCTTTGGTACTGGGATTTTATGCTTTTACTTTACCAAAGTGCCCGCCAATGATGAAATCGATAATCAAAAAATCCTTTATAGATGCGTTGGGGTTAAAGTCTTTTGCGTTATTCAAAAGCCGGAAAATGGCTGTCTTTTTCCTGTTCGCGATGTTGCTCGGTGCGGCGTTGCAACTCACCAATGCTTATGGCGATACTTTTCTTCACGACTTTGCAAATGTGCCAGCATACAAAGGGTTGATTGCGGTAAAATATCCTGCAATTATCATGAGCATTTCACAGGTTTCTGAAACGCTTTTTATTCTCGCCATTCCATTTTTTTTAAAAAGATTTGGTATCAAAAAAGTAATGCTGATAAGTATGTTCGCTTGGTTTATTCGTTTTGGATTGTTTGCCTACGGTAATCCTGGTGATGGACTTTGGATGATTATTTTATCCTGTATTGTGTATGGAATGGCTTTTGATTTTTTCAATATTTCAGGGTCTCTTTTTGTTGAAACGCAAACTGATCCATCTATTAGAGCCAGTGCCCAGGGGCTTTTTATGATGATGACCAACGGAGTGGGAGCGGTGTTAGGAAGTTCTATCAGCGGAATCGTAATCGATAAGTTTTTTACCAATGCTGATAGCAGCAAAAACTGGCATGGCATCTGGATTTCATTTTCGTTATACGCTTTGGTAGTCGCTGTTTTATTTATGATTTTTTTCAAACATAAACATGTACCGGAGATGATTGCAAAGCAACTTCACCAGGAACCTAAATCCGTTTTTGAAGAAAAATAAAATAGAAATCCGCAGTATTTGTTCATTTACTGGAAAGAGTAAAAATATTTCTTTTCTTCCCGTGGGGATTTAAATTTACGTTAGAATTCTTTATGTCTTATTCGTCAATAATGGTATTATGCAAAAACTGTTTTCGGTAGTTAAGCGGGCTTATTTCCATTTTTGCTGAAAAGGTTTTATAAAAATGCGACACGTCCCTGAAGCCACTTTCAAAACAAATATTAGTAATGCTTTTATCGGTCTCTGTTAATTGTTGCGTGGCAAAATTGATACGATAATGAATCACCGTTTCCATAAAAGTTTTCCTGGTCATTTTCTTGAAATATTTGCAAAAGGCGTTGGGCGTCATACCGGTAATGGTCGCTGCTTTATTAAGAGAAACTTCGTCGTGAAAATTTTCGACAATGTAGCCCATGGCTTTACTAATGCGTTCTCGGCTATCATCTGTTTGCATCATAACGGAATTCTTTTTATTCAATAAAACATATTCCTTTGAGAAAGAAAGCAAATTCAAAATTTCCAAAAGCATCGTCAGTTTTTTTAAATGATTTTTTTCCAGAAATGCCCGTTCCATTCTTTCTTTTACCCGGCCATTTATTTTGCCTTTGAATTCAATTCCCTCTTCGCTTCGTTTTATTAGCTTTCTCACTCTATCCAGTTCTGCGGATTCAAAAAAATCTTTTCCTAAAAAGTCATAATTAAACTGAATTACAAATGAGCCGGCACTGGCTTTTTTTGTATCCGATAATTTCCAGCAATGCGGAAGATTGGCACCCATCATTACCAAATCTGATTCTTGAAAACCGGTCATGTTGTTGCCTACAAAACGCTTTCCTCTTCCTTCTGTAATATAAGTTAACTCAATTTCAGGATGATAATGGAACGGCGCCTGAAAACCCTTTTGATCAAATTTCTTTATGACGAAAGATCCTTTTTTTACAGCAGTAATTATCTCAAATGACGCTTTTAACATTGGGGATTTTTTTTCAATAGTTAACCGAAATACTAATTTAAGATAAAATACCCCAATATTTTACCAATTTGCACCTTTTTTAAAAAAAAATTATCGATTTATTTTGCAAAAAATTCGATTCTATGGAAACCAAAGAAAATAAATTGCCGGATTTGAATGATTTTAAAACAGTTCAGCAGCAACAAATTGACGAATTCAAAAAAAACGGGCATACCGTAACTGAAGGTTTGTTGTCGCCCAATGAAATTGCAGCTTATCATTCTGCTATTACAAATTCCGCTTTAAAATACAATACTGAAAAAAGAAAAATTGAAGACCGTGACACTTATGGGAAAGCTTTTTTACAAATCATGAATCTTTGGCGTTATGATCAGGATGTAAAAAGGCTGGTAATGTCTCGTCGGCTGGCAAAAGTTGCCGCTGATCTTCTTGGAGTAGACAATGTTCGTATCTATCACGACCAGGCTTTATTTAAAGAAGCCGGAGGCGGCCCGACACCATGGCACCAGGACCAATATTACTGGCCAATAGACACGGGCAAGACGGTAACTATGTGGATGCCGCTGGTTGATATAAATACTGAAATGGGCATGTTGACTTTTGCTTCAGGCTCGCAAAAAAATGGAAGCATTTTCGATTATGAAATATCGGATGAATCTGAAAGCGAATTCGCCCAATATGTACTCAATAATAATTTTAAAATCAGCCGCCCGCAAACTTTAAAAGCCGGAGATGCAACGTGGCATTCAGGATTTACCATCCATAATGCTGCAGGAAATAAATCCAAAGTAATGCGCGAGGTGTTTACGATTATTTACCTCGCAGAAGATGCAAAAATCATGCAACCAAAAAATAAATGGCAGGCAAACGATTTAAAAACCTGGTTGATGAACAAGGATCCGGGTTCTTTAGCTGATTCGGAATTAAACCCATTGGTGTTGTGAAATATTCACTGCCTTTGAAGCGTATTCTCCATTGACCAACCTTAGTCAAATGAAGCTTTCCGTAGAGTCATATGTAGAAAATTTTTGTCATCAAGATAAGGCAAATCAATATCTATTTTATTTAAAGAAACATAGTGAACGAACAAAAAGGTGATTTTTTGTTTTCTGCACGAAGTTTGTACAGGTTATTCTTATAGTATAATTATGCTGAAATGCATAAAGGATTCCCGGTAACTTTTTTCATCTTCATCTTTAAATATTCATTATGATAGAATCTCCCGTAACAGAAAAAACCAGCTTAAAGCAGCCTGCGTGGCTTACTGTAATTAGAATTATCTTGGGTCTTATTCTTTTTTGGAAAGGAATTGTTTTTATTAAAAATACCGAATCTTTAAAATCGTTGATAGAACATTCCGGTATCGGAGTTTTCTCTAACAATTCGGAAACAATCACATTCATTATCGCCTATCTGACTTTATTATGTGGTTTATTTATTCTTTGCGGCCTTTTTACAAGAACTTCCTGCATTGTGCAAATTCCTATTCTTTTTATTGCTATTGTTTTTGTAAACAGTAAAAATATCGGGGAAAGTACATTTGAATTCATACTGTCAATTGTTGTATTTATTCTGTTGCTGCTTTTTGCAATTAAGGGAAGTGGCACTTTATCTGCAGATGAATTTTTCAGGACCTATTATAAGGCGGGTACAGAACCGGGAAATACCGACAGACTCATGGAAAAGCTGTAATAGTTACTTTTTCAAAGTAACTTATTTTCCATCGTAAATTTGATTAAACTGTATAACCGTGTGAAATCGGATGTGGGAATAATCTGTTATGAAGAATTATAAAAGAGATAGAAAGAAATAAAAAACTAAGTTTCTATAGTCGTGTATCCATTACTGTTATAAACAAATAAAATAGTAATTCCAGTTATTTGTTGATTTACTGACAGCTATAATTATCTTACGAAAGTATTATACGTTTAACGATTGGTTCGTCGGTAAATCAAAAAAAAGAAGACATTTTTTATTTTATATAGTTATATTTTTAAAATGGATTCCTCATACCAGCAGTTTTAAATTTGTAGGAATTTTGATTCTGGCAGGCGTGCTTTGTTAAACTTAAATTTTCTAATTCTTACGAATACTTTTACTTTGTGAGAGCATTTTTATTTTATTAGTGGGTTTTTAGTAGCTAAAATATGTCTTCAAATGATCTTACGTGGAAAGAAATGACTGAAGGCAATGAAAACGCCTTCCTTACTATTTATCAGGAAAATTATAGATATCTCTTTTCTTATGGATTTAAAATTTGTGGTAACAAAGAGTTGACAAAGGATAGTATTCAAAGCCTGTTTATGGAAATGTGGAACCGAAGAAATACGATTGCCACAGATGTTCAAAATGTCCGGTCCTATTTATTTACATGGCTAAGGCGAAAAATAAGCCACAACTTATCTCAGCAAAAAAAAGGAAGTGCAGTAGAAAATAATGCTTCCGCATTGGAACCAACTGAAATGTCTTACGAAGAACTTTTAGTTGCATTCCAGGAAAACGAAGAACAGAAAGAAAAATTAAAACGCGCTTTAAATAATCTTACCAAAAAGCAATTAGAAATTATCAAATTAAAATTCTATGAGAATTTAAGCTATGATGATATATCTGCCAAAACCTCCCTTGCAACCCGCACGGTTTACAATATTGTTTATGAATCTATCCTGAAATTAAGAGAATTCATGATCATCTTTTTTTGAGTTTTTTCTTTGCTCCCGCATTCTTTTCCAATGGTTTTTTGTTTCCGCAAAAAAAATTATTTAAAAAAACCGGTAAAAAACAATAATTCTTCGCACTACACTTTAAGAACGTATTGATCTATTGATTCATCGAAACTAAAAAAGACTTTAAAAAAAGCTAAATACCTGCCAGGTAACCACAATAAATTATGGATAAAAAATTGTTAGTTGATTACGGGGTAGAAGACTTTATAGTTGATGAATCCTTTATCAATTGTCATTTTAATTCGAACCAAAAAGATTCTGAATTTTGGGGAGCATGGCTTGCTGAACACCCTGGAAAAGCAGCAATAGCTAAAGAAGCGTTTGATCTGATAGGAATATTGTCAATTTCTCTTTCGGCAGAAGAATACAAAAGTGAGTTTATAAAAATTAAGAATGCGGTTGAAAAATCAGGAACGCCATCCGGTCAAATGAGTTTGAAAAAAATTCCATCAGGAAATACCAGGAAGAAAAGAGCGATCAGTTATGCGTTAGTAATAGGGTTGATTATTTTTTCAGGCATTTTTTGGTTTTTTCATCGTTCCGAAAATGAGCCGGAAATATTAACAACGATGGTTAACAATACCAACGTTCCAAAGAAATTAATTCTAAGCGACAGTACGGTTGTAACACTCGAACCAAACGCTAAAATTGAATATCCAAAAGTATTTAAATCAAAGCTGAGAAATGTTTACCTTCAAGGGAATGCAAATTTTAAAGTAAAGAGAGATATTGAACACCCTTTTAAAGTGCATTCTGAAAATATGGTTGCCACGGTATTAGGAACCGTTTTTAATATTAAGAAATCCGGCGATTCGGCCCTTATGGTAGAATTATTAAAAGGAAAATTAAATGTCGAAATTTTCAATTCAAAAATGGAGACTGAGCAGTCGATTATTTTAACTCCAAATGAACGGGCAGTGTATGTAAGAAACGATCAACATCTCTATAAAAATCTTATCGTCTCACAACATGCGCTGAATTTCAAGCAAAGTAATTTTGATGACGTTGCAGCACAGATTAAATTAGTTTTTGGAATAACGCTCGTCAATGAAAGTCCGAAAAAGCAATGGAGTTTTACGGGAACATTTGAAAATTCTTCCGCTAAAGATATTATTGAAAATATATGCCTTGTTAAGAATTTAACCTATTCGGAGCATGGCGATACGATCCTGATCAAATAAAGCTGATTTGGCTTAAACGTAAAGCTTAAATTTTTAGATATGAGTAAACTTTTCATTCGAATTGCAAGCGTGGCTTCCTTTATTTTTTTCCTAAGTCAGCCCGTCCTGGCTGGTAAAAAAACGAAAGTTGCTTCTATGGATATTTTGGTGAGTGTAGATTTTAATAGTGCGACGTTGATCAAAGTTTTTGAAATTGTAGAAAAGCAAACTGCTTTCTCATTTGTATACGACGAAAACGATATCAATCTTTCGCGAGAAATAAAATTAAGGAAAGGGCAACAGCCTCTGTATGAATTATTGAAAATGGTTTCGGAACAAGCCAGTCTGCGGTTTACGAAGAAAAAAAATATTATCCTGGTTATTTCGGAGCATGTTGAAGATAAAGTTGCCGGAAAAATTCCCATAATTAATAATCCTCCGGTTGCAGGATCTGTTACGGATTCTGCCGGCAATCCATTACAGGGCGTTACAGTTTCCCTGAAAGGTGGGAAGGCTGCTGTACAAACAGATGAGTCTGGTAATTTTACGATTAATGTTCCCACTAACAGCGTTTTGATTTTTACATTCGTTGGTTATAAAACGCAGGAAATATCAGTGAATGGAAGCGCCGCTTTAAATGTCCACATGACCAGGAACCGACAGGAATTAAACGAAGTCGTAGTAGTCGGCTATCAAACCAGGAAGCGTGGTGATTTATCTGGTGCTGTTTCCGTAGTAAATGTTGGAGGAATTTCTAAATTGCCGGATCTTAGTGTAGACCAGGCACTGCAGGGAAAAGTGCCGGGTGTACGTATCACTCAAAATACTGGCCAGCCTGGCGACGGGGTAATTGTAAGAATCAGGGGCGTGGGCACAATTAATGACAACAATCCTCTTTTTATAGTTGACGGCGTTCCTACTAAAGATGGTATCAATTTTCTTTCAGCAAATGATATCCAGTCGATTGTTGTTTTGAAAGATGCCTCTTCTGCAGCAATTTATGGTTCGCGCGCGGCCAATGGGGTAGTATTGATTACGACAAAAAGTGGCAAAAAAGGAAAAGCTCAAATTACATATGATGGATATGGAGGTTTTCAAACTCATGGCACGTTGCCTAAGATGGCAACTACCCCAGAATATGTCCAATTATATAATGAAGCAGCAGACAATGACAATGCCGGGGTAACCAATCCAGCTCTGATACGACCTAAAATCTCTTCTACTTTATCTTTACCTAATACAAATTGGCTGGACGATATTTTTAGAAAGGGCCCTATTGAAAGTCACCAACTTTCTGTACGAGGCGGTTCTGATAAAACGCTTTATTATATTTCCGGAAACTATTTTAAGCAGGATGGGATTATTATCAATTCATGGTATGAAAGATATTCTCTGCTATCCAAATTGCAAATCAAGGTTACAGACAAATTAACTATTGCTAATAATATCAATGTTTCTTATTCGAAAAAGAGCATGATTGGTAGTTCGGGCGATGGGTACGGCGGAAATGGAGGTAGTGTAGTCAGGTATGCCTTATTCCGCACTCCCGCGATACCGCTGTATGATAGTGCAGGAGCATACTCTGATCTACCCACTTATCCTGCTTTTTTTGGAGACGGTTACAATCCTGTAGCATTAGCAAATAACACAGATAATAAAGAAGCTGAATATAGGGTATTTAGTAATTTATATGCTGAGTATAAAATCCTTTCCAACCTAAAATTTAAATCAGATGTTGGGGTTGATGCAATCATAACCGATGACAAACGCTTTGACGAAAATTATGGGACCAATCTCCGTATTAATAATCCGAGCATGCTGACAGTAGGTACCACCACTAACATGAACCTGGTTTGGAACAATACATTTACTTACGATAAAACATTTAACGGAGTTAATAATGTAAGCATACTCGCAGGCACTGAAGCCATTACCAATAAAATTAATTTTCACCAGGGTACCGACAGAAGTTTTCCAAACCAGGCTCCTCAATTTAGGTACCTGGGGAACGGAAGTGGTTTGATAGGATCTACAGGAGCGACTGAAAGTCAGTCAGAATCTGCTTTGTTTTCTCTTTTTGGGAATGTGAATTATTCTTATAAAAACCTTTACCTTTTATCCGGTAATATTCGCAGGGATGGTTCTTCGCGCTTTGGCCCCGATAATCAATACGGTACTTTTTATTCTGGCTCTGCAGGATGGAACATTCAAAATACCAAATGGGTACAGGACAATGTTCCTGCCATTTCAAGATTGAAAGTTAGAGCCAGTTATGGCCAGTTAGGCAACCAGGAAATACCTGATTATGGATTTGTTTCTATCATCGGAAATAAATACAATTATCCATTTGGAACTACTCCGCAAAGCGATCCAGGATCAACTGTTTCTACAAGGGGCAATCCGCAAGTGAGATGGGAATCTTCAACGCAGGCTGATGGCGGTTTGGACTTAGGATTATGGAATGATAAATTAAGCGTAACGATTGATTATTATATAAAGACAACGTCTAACATGCTTATCCCTGTTCCTGTACCTTTAATCGGTGGAACAGCTAACCCGCCTTATTTAAACGCAGGAAAAGTACAGAATGAGGGTCTGGAAACACAAATTGATTTTAAAAATGACGACCATAAATTGAAATATGATATTGGCGTTAATTTTTCAACGCTTGCGAATAAGGTCCTTTCTTTAAGTAACGGTCAACCGATTGCCAGCGGCCGAATTGATAATAATTATAATGCTACCTTAACCGCAGTCGGCCATCCTATTGGTTCATTCTATTTGTACCAGCAGGAAGGTATTTTCCAAAATGCCGCAGATATCTTCGCTCATGCCTACCAGAGTAAAAATATCCAGCCTGGAGATGTAAAGTTTAAAGATCAAAACGGTGATGGAGTTATTGATGAGAAAGACAGAGTTTTTCTCGGAAGCGCTATTCCTAAATATACTTTTGGAGCTACTGCTAATCTTAACTACAAAAACTTTGATTTATCAATTTTCTTCCAGGGGCAATATGGGAATAAAATTTACTCACAGGTAAATATGGATATTGAAGGATTTTATCGTCCGTTCAATGTAACGCAACGCGTGTATGACGACCGTTGGCATGGAGAAGGAACCAGTAATTCAATGCCTTTGGTTTCCTTTAATGATGCATCAAATAATAAATATCCTTCCAGCAGATTTTTGGAAGATGGTTCTTATTTGCGCTTAAAAAATCTTCAGCTTGGTTATACAATTCCTGATAAAATAATGAAACATGTTCATCTTAGCAGCCTTCGCATTTACGTAACCGGGCAAAATTTATGGACATTAACGAAATTCACAGGGCTTGATCCTGAAATGAATATTAGTAACAATGTAACAAAAGATACCTACGGTGGTGATGTGGCCGCCGGCATTGACTGGGGAACCTATCCGAGTGCCAGGAGTTATATCGTTGGTTTGAATTTAAGTTTTTAATTGAAACTAATTAACTGATTTTAGTTCTGATTTTATAAAAATAAAAAGAAGAAAATGGAAAAAAATAGTGGCATTATAATTATCATCCTTACTCTGTTTGTATTCATTTCAGGTTGTAAAAAATTTATTACGAAGGACCCCGTGGGGGAATATACAGAATCGGAATTTTATCAAACACAAGCCCAGGCAATATTAGCGATTAATGCGGCTTATGAACCGCTTGCCTTTACCACTGCCAATGTCAATAGGTTATGGGTTTTTGGAGACGTTGCATCCGATGATGCGGCAAAAGGAGGAAATCCCGGCGACCAGGCGGATATTGGTTTTATTGATGATTTTAATGTGAATTCTACCAACGGCAATTTAGCAAGTATGTGGTCTCTTTTATACGATGGAATTACCCGCTGTAATCTTGTGTTGGCTAAAGTTCCCCCGATTACAATGGACAAAACGATACAGCAGAGAATTTTGGGCGAAGCAAAATTTTTACGCGCTTATTATTATTTTGAGCTAATAAATATTTTTGGTGATGTGCCTGTTGTATTACAACCTTTAGATGCCGGCCAATTACAAATTGCGCAGACACCAGAGCAACAAATTTATGAATCAGTTATCGAGCCAGATCTTAAAGATGCGGCAAATAATCTTCCTCTTACTTATAGCGGTGCTGATGTAGGCCGGGCCACATCCGGCGCGGCAAACGCGCTTCTTGCAAAAGCATATTTGTTCCAGGCAAAATGGGACAGCGCTGCCTCAGAAGCCGCTATTGTAATCAATAGTAACGTGTATGGCCTGATGCCGGTATACACTGAAAACTGGAATCAAAATTTTAAGAATAATATAGAATCCGTTTTTTCAGTTCAGCATTTAACGGGGCAGGACCCAAAATTGGGCAGTGAATTAAATCAATATTTTGCTCCCCAGATAGACGGGGGATATTTCTTTGATGCACCTACTCAAAATTTCGTTGACGAATTTGAAAAAACTCCTGGTGGAGTTTCCGATCCGCGCCTTGATTACACGGTAGGAAGAGATTCCATGCCATGGTTTAACGGAAGAATCTTTAGCGCTGCGTGGTCCCCATCAACCGGCTATCTTACCAGGAAACACCAGCAACCGCTTTCAGAGGTGGCTAATAAAAGTGATGGAAACCTGAACTACGAAGCTATCCGTTTTTCTGATGTCCTTCTTATGTATGCTGAAGCCCTCAACGAATCCGAGCATTCGGCTGAAGCATCGGCACCATTGAATCGGGTAAGAGAGAGAGCAAGGGACAGTTATCTATATGATTCCACTTTAATTGGTTATCCAAATATTCCGAACGGCCTTTTGCCCGATGTTACGACTACGGATCAGTCACAATTGCGAGATGCAATACGGCATGAAAGAAGAGTAGAGCTGGGCATGGAATTTCACCGCTATTTTGATTTAATCAGATGGGGAAAAGATTATGCTAAACAGGCTTTAAGCGATAAGCCAAATTTCGATTATGACACTGATAAACATTTCCCGATTCCACAGATAGAAAGAGATAGAAATAAAGCTTTACATTAATAATAATAATTTTTTCAAACATTTTTTAACACTCTAAAATTTAAGATTATGAAATCATCCTTTTTAAAATTAAAATTCGTGAAACAGGCTTTAGTCGCGTGTTTAGTAATTTCGGTAATCGCCGTCTCCTGCGGCAAAAAAGATTCTACGCCCCCGCCTCCCCCTGCCGATAAAACGGCATTAAAAGCTGCAGTAGATACTGCTCAGATGCTAAATGATAATACGGCCGAGGGAACCAAACCCGGCGAATATGAAGCGGGATCAAAGGCTGCTTTAACGACCGCTTTAACCGCGTCTACAGTTGTATTAAATAATGCCACTGCCACCCAGTCCGATGTTGCCAATACGGTAGCCCAGTTAAATGCCGCTATCGCTGGATACAGGGGACATTACATCGACGAAATTGCCGCTACAAATTTGATTGGATATTGGAAAATGAACGGAAATGCAAATGATTCCTCAGGTAATGGCAATGATGGAACCGTTACTATGGGTGCCGCATTTTTTGGAGCTGGCACGCCTAATCTTACAGCAGATCGTTTTGGACGTGCTAACATGGCTTATCATTTTGACAAAGGTGGAAATATAGAGGTGCCCTATAAATCTTCTTTAAATCCTCAACAAATGTCGATTAGCTTATGGGCTTTCCAGGATACTGCCGGAAGAAGAGTAAACCCTGCCAACTGTTATATGGTTTCGATGGATCGCTGGAACGGATATAAATTTCAGACCCAGCCCTCTCTTCCATTCTTTACAGTTCATGCTATTGAACCAGCTGGTGACACAACCTATTACGATAGGGATGATGCGGGCACCGCAATACTGCCTGCTACCTGGTACCATTTAGTGGTTACTTATAAAGCCGGTGCAGAAGATTTTTATATAAACGGCGATTTGGTAAAAGAATGGACAAATGTTACGGGTACACCTATTACTGTTAACAATATTAATATGACAATCGGTTCTGATTTGCCAACTAATAAATATCTTACTGTTGATCCTACAGGAAATTTTCTCGTAGACTATGGTGGATTTTGGACTGGCGATTTGGACGATGTGATGTTTTACAATATAGCGTTAACAGGCCCGCAAGTAAAATCTATCTATAACAATCAAAAAACACAGTAAACACAGTTAAAGTTTGATAAATACCCCTGCAGTCGATCAACTTTAAACTGTGGGGGTTTTTTATTTTAAAAAATTCGCTTTTTTAATAATAGATATTGCATTTTATCAGCCTTTAAGAAAATAATTATGTTTTTAAGATTACGTTCTGTTTTTATCGTAGCTGGAATTTTCTTAATGATTTCATGCAACAGAGCAGGAACAAAACATAAAGAATTATTATTCTGGTGTTCCAATAACAACCAGGAAATCAAATTATGTACTAATCTTACCAACGCATGGAATAAAAATAATCCTGGCACTCCCATTCACATCCAACCGGTTCCTGAAGGCCAATCCAGCGAAGAAGTTATCCTTGCTGCTGTTGTAGGAAAAACCACGCCGGATATTTATGCAAATATGTGGCAGGGCAGTGTAGAAATGTATGCAAAAGCGCATGACTTAATTCCGCTGGATACTTTAAAAGGATTTTTACAATTTATTAAAGCAAGATGCGATAGTAATGTTATTAAAGAAATCACTTCTTCTGACGGCCACATTTACCAGGTGCCCTGGAAGGTGAATCCCATAATGACAATCTTCAATAAAAGTTTGTTTACTGCAAATAAAATAGATTCAGCGCCCAAAACATACTCAGCTTATTTGCAGGATGCGCAACTATTTAAAAACAATAACAGCAACAGTTCTGTTACAAAAAGATTCGGTTATACAGAAGTAAGCCCACTCTGGTACCAGCGGCTTTTTAATTTTTATCCTTTATACCTGGCAGCTTCAAATGGTGCCTCCTTGGTGGTAAATAACAAAGCTGTTTTTAATAATAAGTACGCGATTGAAGTTTTTCGTTTCCTGCAATCTCTTTATACAAATGATTATTTTTCTAAAGAAGGTTCCGGTTCTTCGAGCGACCCTTTTGTAGAGCAAACTATAGCTACCAAATGGACAGGTCCATGGGAGATTCCATATTTAAAAAATATTCCCGGAAGAGATTTTGTTTTTGATTATTACCCGCCAATAGTTCCTGATAATCACTCTGGTCCAGTATATACGTATGCAGACCCTAAAAATATTGTGATATTTAATTCATGTAAAAATCCACAGGTTGCCTGGGATTTTGTCAAAACCATTATCGACAAGGAAGGCGATTTGCAGTTGCTGGAATTAACGCAACAATTGCCCAGGAGAAAGAATCTTGAAACTGACAGCTTTTATACAGAATATTTTAAGAAAAATCCAATGATGATCACTTTTGCCAAAGAAATTCCTTATTTAAAAGGAGTAGATAATTGTGAGCAAATTGTGGAAGTGCTTGATATTATTTCGCAAGAATATGAAGCCTGCGTGGTGTATGGAAAAAAGACGCCTGAAAAGGCGCTTAGTGATGCTGAAAGAGCGGTGAATGTTTTATTAAGTACAAATGATTGAAAATAAAATTGAAAAAATCAAACCAACGAGTTGAGAAATAAAGATCAAAATAAATTAGAAGATTCGCTTAATACATTAGTTCCCTCTCCAAAGGAGAGAGCAAGTCCCGATGTGTCGGGAGGTTGGGGTGAGGCCTTAAACATAGGTGTTATTGGCGCCGGTGGATTTGCGGAGTTTGCTGTAAAATCTTTTTTAAAAATCGATGGAGTTAAAATTATTGCAGTAACAGATATTAGTGAATCGGCGGCTAAGAAACTAGCTAATGAAATAAACGCAATGGTTTCTAATATCGATAATATGCTTGAAAACGAAGCCATAGATTTGATTTACATTGCCACTCCGCCTTTCCTTCATTATGAGCAGAGCAAAATGTCGTTGCTTGCGGGCAAACATGTGATTTGTGAAAAGCCTGCTGCGCTTCGTTTACAGGAAGCCAAAGAATTAAGTTCATTGGCAAAATCTAAAAATCTTTTATACACCGTAAACCTGATGCAACGCTATAATTCCGTTTACGAAGTCGTAAAAAAAATTATAAAAGAAGAAATTCTTGGCAATTTTTTGCATGGCTTTTTTGAAAATTATGCGAGCGATGAAAACCTGGATGCTGATCATTGGTTTTGGGATGAAACAAAAAGTGGTGGAATTTTTATCGAGCATGGAGTTCATTTCTTCGATATGTTTTCCGGCTGGTTGGGAAAAGGAAAAGTAAAAAATGCTTTGCAAATTCGAAGGCGTGGTAATGAAAAAATTAAAGATCGTGTACAGGCCGCCGTTATGTATAAAGATGGAATCGTTAATTTCTATCATGGATTTGATCAGCCAAAAATTTTAGATCGGCAGGAAATGAGATTGCAATTCGAGAAAGGGGAAATCACTTTGTACGGCTGGATTCCGGTAGAAATGAAAATACATGGTTTGCTAAATTCGAAACAGGAAGAATTCCTGGAAACTCTTTTAAAAAAATCGACAGTTGTCTATAACGGCAATGAACAAACGAAAAATAATAAAGTAAAAGGAAGATTTAAGGATATCATTTTTGATAGAGAGGTGACATTTGAATACGGCGATATTTCCGAGAAGCAAAACCGGTATCAACAATTATTAATCAACATGCTCAACGATCAATGGAATTGGATAAAAGATCACAATCATAAAAGAATAATAGATGAAACAAATGCAGTTGAATCTTTAAGAATGGCAGAACAAGCAACGAAAATGTCAAAAATATTTTAATTGTGCTTAATGAATACAGCAAAGGTTCATATTGAAAATAGAGCACGTAAAAAGAAAAACTTTTTGCCTTACTTGCTGGTATCTCCTTACCTGCTTTTTTTGTTGGTATTTGTTGTCTTTCCCGTGTTGTTTTGTTTTTATCTCACGTTTAATAAATGGAATATTATTGCGCCAATGCACTTTATCGGGTTGAGAAATTATTCCCGGTTGATCCATGATCGCTTGTTTTGGAAAGCCATTCTTAATACGCTTCAATTTTTACTGCTTCACATTCCTTTACAACTCGCAGTGTCTTTATTTCTTGCATATTTATTAAATCAAAAGATAAAAGCAGCTGCATTCTTTCGCGCTTCCTTTTTTATGCCGGTGATAGTGTCGGGAGTGGTGGTCACTATTCTCTGGCAGCAATTATTGGGTTTCGACACAGGGATAATCAACAGGTTTTTTGTATCGCTTGGTCTAGGTAAAGTGGGATGGCTTACGAATCCAAATATCGCCATCTATTCTATTGCGGCTATGGCCACGTGGAAAAATGTTGGATTGTATGTAATCCTTTTCCTGGTTGGGTTACAAACGGTGCCTACACAATATTATGAAGCCGCAAAAATGGAAGGTGCCACGCGCTGGCAACAATTTTACCATATCACGTTGCCCATGATAAATCCTACGATTTTTATGGTGGTTATTTTATCAACCATCGGTGGTTTTAATTTATTTATTGAGCCATATATTATGACCGGCGGCGGTCCGCTCAATTCGACACTTTCGGCTGTGCTTTACATTTATAAGCAGGCATTTCAATATTATAACATGGGATATTCGGCGACGCTTGGTTTTTTCTATGCTATAATGATCATGAGTGTGGTGGTGCTTCAAAAGAGATTTATTGAAAAAGAAATTTAAGTCAAATGTGAAAATTGGAAAATGAGAAAATTGGAAAATAGAAATAACGTGTAAATGTTTGTTTACTGTCAGTTGAAATAAAAATGGATAAAAAAGATACGATAAGGAAAATTCTTTTGTATGTGGCGCTTTCGGTTGCTGCGCTCACATTTATCTATCCTTTTCTTTGGATGATAGGCGCTTCATTTGCCTCTATGCAGGAAATTGGAAAAATGAATTTGTGGCCTTCGCATCCTTCGTGGAAAAACTTTAAAACCATGATTGAAAAAATACCAATATGGCGTTCTCTCTTTAATAGTTTGTTAGTCGCGGCTTTTACTACTTCATTGGTAATTTTTACCGGTTCTGTTGTTGGATATGCTTTGGCAAAAATGCGTTTTAAAGGAAGGCAACTGATTTTTTACATCATCGTTTTTACCATGTCGCTTCCTTTCCAGGTTACACTGATTCCTAATTATATTACGATTGTCAATTTGCGATTGGTAGATACTTATTTGGGTTTGATTATTCCATTTGCAGTAAGCGCATTTGCGATATTGATGTTCCGCCAGGCTTTCCAGGGGTTACCGCAAGCTTTGATAGATGCTGCACGTATGGACGGCTGCAATGAGACACAAATAATTTTTAAAATTTTATGGCCCAATATAAAACCTACAATTGTTACCGTTGCGATATTGTCTTTCATCGGTTCGTGGAATG
>JBDTHD010000068.1:0-3731 GCA_039937075.1 Ginsengibacter sp.
CAACCATTTGCAAAAGTGAAAATTAGTGAAATAGGAGACTCTTTCACATTTCCTAAACTTTTAGATTCACTTTTTTTAAAAAAAACAGGTCTGACTTAAACCAATAGGAAAAACAATTGTCTTAATCAGGGAGAGATTTAAAAATGCTTCGAAAAACATTTAACAAAATTTCCAGTTTGGAATAAATTAAATTTGATAACCATCTTTTAACACTTTTAACTATTAATAAATGAAAACGTTTTATAAAATATTCTTATCAAGTCTTTTGCTTGGTGGAATGCTTAATACAGTAAATGCACAGCGCTCAAGGTCGTTCGACGATAGAGGCTCTGGAAATTCAAGGAGCTATTCTCGTTCTTCATCACCGCCAAGAGAAACCATAACCAGGTCTGCACCTGAGAGAACTTTTGGCAACAGAAATGAAAGTTCTGTCCGCAATGAAAATTCAAGGCCGCAAAGGCAAATGACTATGCGGCAGACTCCCCAAAGAAATGTCTATAATAATGATAGAATTACTCCTTCACGTCCCACTCAAAACCAGAGAGTGACAGCGTCAAGAAATGATAATTTCAGATATGATAGAAATAGAGAAATTACTCGTAATTCTTATAATTACAGAAATTACAATAGCTCTTACGGAAATCACTACTATGGAAATCACTATTATGGAAATGTATACGGACGTAGAACGTGGTTTATGAACGGAACAAGATATAGAGCAATACCACACAGCTTTATTTCAATCCGATTTGGAGGCAACCCTTATTATTATAACAATGGATTCTACTACGGATATTATGGTGGCTATTACCAACCGATATTTCCACCATTTGGTTTACAGATTGGCGTACTTCCGTTTGGTTATTCCAGATTATTTATTGGCGGTTTTCCTTACTATTATTATAATGGAATATATTATCAACAGTACGAAAATTCTTACCAGGTAGTTGACGCTCCAATGGGAGCAACAGTTTCAGCTTTGCCTGAAGGAGCAAGATCAGTCGTAATAAATGGAGAAAATTTGTATGAATTAAATGGTACATATTATAAAGCCGACAGGGATGAAAATGGAAACAATATATTTGTTGTAGTCGGAAAAAATGGCATAATCAACAATACCTCACAAGATGAAAGTAATATGGCGCCTAATGCATCAAACCTGCAAACGCCAGATATACAAATTGGTGATGAGCTTTCTCAGTTACCTGAAGGTTCAAAAATTGTCACAGTAAATGGTCAACAGGTTTATGAAACACCCGATAATGTTTATTTGCAGGAGGAATCAAATAATGGTGTGGTTCAATATAAAGTGGTAGGAAAATAAATTAAAAATTTCAAATTAAAAGCTGGCTAACGCCGGCTTTTTTTTGCTCATTTTTTTTAAAATGTCAAAAAAGCAAAATAAAAAGACCTCAACAATAATGCTGAGGCTTGGTACCCGGGATGGGAGTTGAACCCACACGACCATTGCTGATCACAGGATTTTAAGTCCTGCGTGTCTACCAGTTCCACCACCCGGGTAAACACTAATTTTCATAAAAAAAGCAGATAATTTTAGTTACCTACTTTAATTATTTTTCGAGCGGAAGACCGGGCTCGAACCGGCCACCCCGACCTTGGCAAGGTCGTGCTCTACCAAATGAGCTACTTCCGCAATACTGTATAAGAACTAAAAAATGGATTGCAAAAATAGGGTTTGCAACCTTTGAACCAAAATTTATTTGTATTGTGGATTATATAGTGTGTTTCCAGGCACTTCTACATTAGGCTTGCCTTTATAGCGATGCGTATAAAATGTGTAGCACCCGCCTGCTATTAATGCAACAAATATTGCTACCTGGCAATAGAAAAGAAACCGGGAGGTTAAAACCCAACTGTATCCAACATCCTTTCCTTTATTATCAATTACTTCTTCGTGTTCCATATTTAAATAATTTGCTTCGCAAAAATAACAGATTGGTAGCAAAAATCATTTTTTGTTACCAATAATTTCAGAAAATGTATTTCTTTTTTCAATAAAAAAACTTTTTACCACGCTCCCATCAAAGACTCCATGCAATTTTTTGAGGTTAATTTTTGCCAGCTCATTTTTATTTTTTCTTTTTAAATTCCATTTAAAAAAATTAAAATGAGCTTTCTGAATTGCCTGGAAAGTTTTCCAGTCGCGTTTAGTTAAAGCCTGCACACCAACCAGGTTGTCCAAAACAAGTCGTAAAGGTATTTTCCATATTTTTTCTGATTGGGGCAAATTCTTTGTCATCATCACCAGGTTATTCCTGAAATTTAAAAAGACTTTTCTTTTATTTCCCACAGGCAAAGTGCCGCCGCCCACATGATATACAACCGAAGACGGAACCACAAAAATTTTGTAACCAGCCCTTTGCATTCTCCAGCAAAGGTCTATTTCTTCCTGGTGAGCAAAAAAATAACCATCAAATCCATTTAATTCATGAAAAACAGAAGCCCTTACAAAAAAAGCAGCTCCGCTGGCCCAAAAAATTTCTGCAACATCATTATATTGGCCATCATCAATTTCACAAAAATCAAATATTCGCCCACGGGCAAAAGGATAGCCCAATTTATCAACCCATCCACCGCTCGCACCCGCATATTCAAACTTATTTTTTTCATTAAAAGAGAGAATTTTTGGCTGGCACGCAGCAATATTTTTATCACTTTCCATCAACCAAATAACTGGTTTTATCCAGTCTTTAGATACCTCAACATCACTGTTCAACAAAACATAGTAATCAGCCGAAACACTTTGCAACGCTGTATTATACCCTTTGGCGAATCCTTCATTTTCTGTATTAATTATAATTTTTACAGACGGATAATTTTTTAGCAAAAAAGAAACAGAATCATCTGTGGATGCGTTATCAGCAACTATTATCGAAAGACTTTCATACTCGGATAAAATAACAGAAGGGAGAAATTTTTCTAAAAAATCTCTGCCGTTCCAATTAAGAATAACAACTGCTACTGATGGTAAATGAGTCAATGACTTTGGTATTTTTAAAATACAAACATAAAAGATTTTAATTTTCAAGATAGATATTTCTGCGAAATAGATTTTAGATTTGAACATAAACAGTTATCATGTTGAGGCAACTCTTTAATCTACGTTCGGGGCTCGCGCTTATTGCCGTTGCAATAGTAACCGGAACGATCTTTTATTCCAATTTTTTATCAAAAAAAATTGAAGTAGAAGAAAGAGAAAAAATCAACCAGTGGATAGAAGCTAATAAATTTATAGCCAATGCCCCTCAAAATGTTGACCTCACTCTTGCCAGCGAAATCCAGCAAAAAAATATCGATATCCCAATAATCTGGACCAATGAAAACGATAGTATTATTGATTCCAGAAATATTGATACTTCACTTATAAATTCTTCAAAAGATTTTCTGCAACAGCAATTAAAAGAATTCAAATCAGAACATCCGCCGATCGTGCTTGAGTTAAACAAAAATCCGTACGTGGCAGACAGATATTATTATGGAGATTCTAAATTATTGAAACAGGTAAGGTATTTTCCTATTATTCAATTATTGATAGTTGCCCTGTTTATTTTTATCACATTTTATGCAATTTCAGTGAGAAATAAATCAACTCAAAACCAGGTATGGGCGGGCATGGCAAAGGAAACCGCGCACCAGTTGGGCACTCCAATTTCCTCTTTACAAGGCTGGGTAGAAATGCTGAAAGAACAAGAAGAAAACTCAACGATTTC
>JBDTHD010000069.1:0-3521 GCA_039937075.1 Ginsengibacter sp.
CTTCCAGCGCTGCTGCTTTAGCCACCGCAAGGCTCACTGCTAATATTGCGTTTGCGCCCAATTTGCTTTTATTTTCTGTGTCGTCAATCGCAATCATTTTTGCATCAATTCCGGTTTGGTCAGCTACGTCCCAACCAATTAGTTCATCGGCTATTAATGTATTTACATTTTTAACTGCTTTCAGAACGCCTTTTCCAGAGTATATTTTTTTATCATTATCACGAAGTTCTGCGGCTTCATGAATACCAGTACTGGCTCCTGAAGGAACGGCTGCTCTTCCGAGATATTCATTTTCTGTCAGCACTTCTACTTCTATTGTAGGATTGCCACGGCTGTCTAAAATTTGTCTTGCATGGATGCTTGCGATGTAACTCATTTTTATTTTATTTCTATTGATTGATTGATGTTTAAAAACTTTTTGATTTAAAATACTTTACTTGAACCAGTGTATTATTGATTGCAAACTTATAGTAAATCAACAAATATTGAAGATTTTCATTTTGTTTGGTTTTCAATTTCTTAACCAAAATATGAATAAACTTTTCGTAAAACTTGATTCTTCTTTCATTATTTTTATCAATCTCAGAAAAAAAGGTTACTTAATTTTTAAAACTCTTTTGGCGTTACATTCGTAACTAATTATAGCTTCACAAACTTTCTTTAAAAATTTTAATGTAATGAAACCTGATGGAAAAAGTTGAAGAAATCACTATCATAATTCCAACGCTGGATGAAAGCAAAAATATTGGTAATCTGATAAAATATCTAAAACTACATGCACTTCGTCCTGTTCAAATAATCGTCTCCGATGGAGGAAGTTCTGATAATACTGTTTCAATCGCTAAACACGAAGGCGCTATGGTAGTAAAAAGCCTAAAAAAAGGAAGGGCTTCGCAAATGAATTTTGGCGCGTCATTTTCAACTGGAAATATTTTATATTTTGTTCACGCAGATTGTTTGCCGCCGGAAAATTATTTTGAGAATATAACGGAATCTGTTAAACAAGGTTCTCATTTGGGAAGATTTCAGACTAAATTTAAAAGCCGAAGCATTTTATTAAAATTCAATTCATTCTTTACAAAGTTCGATTGGTTCATTTGTTATGGCGGCGACCAGACTCTTTTCATAACAGCTGATACTTTTAAAAAGATTAATGGCTTTGATGAAAAAATGTTGATTATGGAAGATTATGATATCGTAAAAAGAGCGCGCAGCCAGTTTCAATATGCAATTCTGAATGGCAAAGTTTTGGTGTCCGCAAGAAAATACGAAACCAATAGTTGGTTAAAAGTACAGCTGGCTAATCGTACTATTGTAAAGATGTATAAAAAAGGTTTCAGCCAGGAAATTCTTGCTGCGGAATATAAACAGTTATTAAATTACCGGTAAAAGTTCAATTTTAATTTATATCGCCACGTTAATGAAACAATTGATAACAGGAATTCAGCAGGTAGGCATAGGCGTTAGTAATTCGTGTGAAGCTAAATCTCTTTACCGGGATGTTTTCGGAATGAATATCCTGATATTCGATGACAAGGCTTCGGCAGAATTAATGAGTTGTTACACTGGTAAAGAAATTCATCAAAGGCATGCGATATTGAGCATGAATTTGGCCGGAGGCGGCGGTTTTGAAATTTGGCAATTTACATCCCGCAAACCTGAAAGCTACAATGCACAATTCGGAGACATAGGAATTTTTTCTGTAAAAATTAAATGCCATGAAGTAGAAACCGCGCAAAATCATTTCAAAAAAAATAAAAATGTCTGCACTTCGGATTTGATGAAATCACCTTCAGGTAAAACTCATTTTTGGGTAAAAGATTTAAATGAAAATTATTTCAACATTGCAGAAAGCGATCATTGGTTTAAAAAAAATAATTGTATAACAGGCGGAGTTTACGGTGCTGTAATTGGCGTGAGCGATATGGAAACTTCATTGCAATTTTATAAAAATTTATTAGGTATTGATGAAATCGTTTATGATGTTACTTCTTCATTTACTGATGTTCCACACAAGGCAGAAAACATTTTTAGGAGAGTATTACTTAGAAAGAAAAAATCATTGGAAGGTGCGTTCACCAATCTTCTCGGCGATGTTGAAATAGAACTGGTGCAAATTATTAATAAAGATTGTAACAAAATTTTTCAAAACCGGTATTGGGGCGATTGTGGTTTTATTCATCTTTGTTTTGATGTAATAGATATGGATGAATTGAAAAAATTATCTGAAAACCTTGGTTATAATTTTACGGTTGACAGTAAAAATTCTTATGCTATGGAAACTGCGGAAGGAAGATTTTGTTATGTTGAAGACCCTGATGGCACTTTAATTGAGCTGGTTGAAACTCATAAAGTGCCTGTGTTAAAAAAGCTGGGAATTTACATTAATCTGAAAAACAGAAAGAATAAAAAGCCATTGCCACGTTGGATGGTTAACTGTCTTGGCTTAAGCAAAGTAAAATAATTCCTACATTTTATTTTCATCCACACCAAAAACTATTTTCCCGGGAACTTCCTTTTTATAAGTGCGAAATAGTTTATCCCAAAAACTAAAGACAGAACTATAATTGGTATCGGTTTCTATTTGTTTGTTAGAATGATGAATTCGATGCATAAGCGGTGAAGAAAATATTTTCCGGTATGCCATATCAAAGTTCCGGCTGATGTTAATATTAGAATGTTGAATAAGCACAATAATAAAAAATACTATTTCGTAAATAAGTACAGGTAAAAATGAAAACCCCATCATTAAAAAAAACAGAGCTTTAAAAAAATTTGAAAATAGTAATTCAACAATGTGAAAACGCAAAGCAGTAGTAGTATTCATCTTCCCATCCAGATGATGAAACCTGTGAAACCGCCAGAAAATTTTTTGTGTATGATTGAAACGGTGCCACCAATACAAAAAAAAATCCATTGTTGCTAAAGTAACTATTGAATTGAACCAAAATGGTATCGTGATTTGCTGAAGCAACCCAATTTTATTTTGACTGATAATGCTCAGCAACTCAACTATCAAAGCAGATGGAACGAAAAGAATTACTCCATTGCCGACTCCCACTAAAATATTTTTTAATTCATTCTTTGAATTGTTATAGTTTTTATCGGCAGGATAAAAATGTTCGGCAGCATATTGCAGAATAAATACAATAAGAAATATGATTACCTGGATTCTTTTTTGAGGTAAATGAGCAAGATAACCGGATAATGTAATTCCTGCAATCATGTTTTATTTTTTTCTGGTTAACCAATCGTCTTCGTTGTCCACATCAGTCAGCGTTGGCAATACAAAAAATGAAAGATTGTTTTCTGCAAGCTGCAATACTGTTTCAGTGTAAACTGTTTCAGTGCTCCATTTTTTATTTGAAAAAATAAAGTTATTCATTTTTTTCATGCCCAATAAATAATAGCCGCCGTCTTTTGCAGGACCAATAACAACGTCATTTTTTTCCAGTTGGTGAAATGCTTCATTCAAAATATCTGTAGTTAACTCGTAACAATCACTTCCGATAATTATAATT
>JBDTHD010000070.1:0-12130 GCA_039937075.1 Ginsengibacter sp.
TGAAAGAAGTTGTAAATTGCGTAGGTTTTAAAAGAATAATTATGAATATAGGAATTGTTTGCTACCCTACTTTTGGTGGAAGCGGCGTTTTAGCTACTGAATTAGGAAAAGCATTGGCTGAGAAAGGACATAATATACATTTTATTTCCTATCAGCAACCCGTAAGGCTTGGAAGTTTTCACACTAATATATTTTACCATGAAGTAAGTGTCCCAACTTATCCTTTATTCGACTATCCTCCTTATGAAACTGCGCTTGCCAGCACAATGGTAGACGTAATTATCAATCAAAAGATAGATCTTTTGCATGTTCATTATGCTATCCCGCACGCATCGGCAGCTTATATGGCAAGACAAATTCTTTTAAAAGAAGGGTTGGATATTCCTGTGATCACAACTTTGCATGGGACTGATATTACTTTGGTAGGGAAAGACAAAACTTATTCGCCAGTTGTTACGTTCTCAATGAATGAAAGTGCTGCTGTTACTGCAGTTTCAAAGAATTTGCGCGATGAGACATACAAGAATTTTAAGATGGAAAAAGAAATTGAAGTGATCTATAATTTTGTTGACGTTAAGCGTTTTAATAGAAAACCAATCACACCTTTTAAACAAGTTATCGCACCAAATAATGAAAAAATTTTATTGCATGCTTCTAACTTCAGGAAGATAAAAAGAGTAGAAGATGTTGTCTATGTTTTTGAAAAAGTAAATAAAGTTATTCCCTCAAAATTGTTATTTGTAGGCGATGGGCCAGAGCGATCTTTTATAGAAGACCTTTGCCGAAAAACATGTGCACGTACAGATATTCGGTTCCTCGGCAGGCAGGAAGAAATGGAAGATATATTGGCTATTTCAGACCTTTTTATTTTACCAAGCGAATACGAAAGTTTTGGGCTTGTTGCGCTGGAAGCCATGGCTGCACAGGTTCCTGTAATTTCTACTAATGTTGGCGGACTGCCGGAAATAAATATAAATGACGTTACAGGTTTTACAAGTAATGTTGGCGATACAGAAGATATGAGCCGCAATATCATCAAAATTCTTTCTGATGAAAAAGGGTTTGCCAAAATGAAAAAAAATGCGCTGGCACAGGCACTGAAATTTGATATTCACAATATCGTTCCGCAATACGAAACATTGTATCAAAAAGTTCTAGACCAAATTTTAAAATGAAAACAAAATGAAATGAAAAAAATAGTTTTACAAAATCTTATAGTGGCACTTTTCCTTTTTGCCGTTCAACTTGTTGCAACATTCATCTTTTTATTCTGGATTTTTCATATCGCGACCATAGTCGATGTAATTCTTCTTTCAGCAATTACGACTTCAGCTTTTATGATTTGTATGGCGTTGTACCAGTTTGTTTATATCAAAAGCCACAAAGTCTCTTTGAATGATTTTAACATTCAGGCAAGACAGGAAGCAACTTTTAATGTTGATAAAACAGTAGGAGAAACGCTTAACACTCTTGAAAATATTATCCCGGGAAAAATAAATTCTTATAAATTCAAGTTTAATAAAAAGCTTGATTATTACAAATCCAAAACCGGCGCCAGCATTAATTCGTGGGGCGAAATTATCATCGTTAAGCTAACCAAGCTTTCCGAATCAAAAACACAGTTGTATATTTTGAGCGAACCGGTTTACAAAACAACGCTTATAGATTTTGGTAAAAGCTCAACGAATATCGAAAAAATCAAATCGGCATTTTATAAATAAATCAAAATAGCATGAAAAGAAAGACCAAAAGTGCTTTAATATTTGGCAGTTTTCTGTTGTTTAATTCCTTAATAGATATCATTATTTCAAAAGAAGATTTTTTTACAAGGGGTAATATTATTTCTACTTTACTTGAAGCCATTGTTGGAGGTTATCTTTTTGCATTTGTTTTAAAAGGTTCTTTTGGATGGAAGAATAAAAAAGAAGAAATTAGGGAATGACCAACCGTCAAATATTTTTAAATCATATCGGCCAAACTTCACCAGATCCGCTCGCATTGGAAATTGTAAAGGCCAGCGGCAGCAAGCTTTACGACATTAATCATAAAGAATACATTGATCTTATTGGCGGCATTAGCGTTTGCAATATTGGCCACGGTAATAAAAAAGTGATTGATGCCATAAAAAAACAGGCAGAAGATTTTATGCATGTTATGGTAAATGGTGAATTGGTTTTATCGCCCCAAACGGCCTATGCAAAAGCACTTACTGATAATTTACCTTCGTCTCTTAATTCAGTTTTTTTTACAGCATCAGGAACGGAAGCCACTGAAGGTGCGATGAAACTTGCAAAACGATTTACAGGAAGAACGCAAATTGCGGCTTTCAAAAATTCCTATCACGGAAGTACGCAAGGATCACTAAGCATTATTGGCGATGAATATTGGCGAAATTCTTTTCGTCCTTTGTTGCCGGATATTTTACATCTTGATTATAATAATTTTGAAAGCCTCGAATTGATCACTTCGCAAACTGCCTGCGTAATTGCAGAAACCATCCAGGCAGAAGCAGGCGTAATTGTTCCGGATAAAAAATGGTTGCAAGGGTTAAGAAAAAAATGCAGTGAAACGGGAGCTTTATTGATTTTAGATGAGATACAATGCGGCTTTGGAAGAAATGGTTCGCTTTGGGCTTTTGAACAATTTGAAATTATTCCTGATGTATTATTATTGGGGAAAGCGCTTGGCGGCGGAATGCCTTTGGGTGCTTTTATTGCTGATAAAAAAATCATGGATTCGTTAACTAACAATCCTGTTCTTGGCCACATCAATACTTTTGGCGGCCACCCGGTTTGCTGCGCTGCAGGGCTTGCAGCTTTCGAAGTTTTGCTTGAAGAAAATCTAATTAAACACGTTTTTGAAAAAGAAAAAATATTTTTAGATATCCTGCAAAAGATTGATAAAATAAAAAATATACGAAGCCATGGATTAATGATTGCGCTTGAGTTTACCAACTTTGAGCAAAATAAAAAAGTGATTAATACTTTATTGATCGAAGGAGTATTTACGGATTGGTTTTTATTTGCTTCGGAATGTTTACGAATTGTTCCGCCACTTATTATTTCTGAAGAAGAAATTTCTAAAGCATGTATGTCCATAAAAAAGGTAGTTGGTAATTTGTAATTAATTTTACAAAAATTTCAACCTACAATTATGCGAGTTATTAAATCTTTTGCATGCGCTTTTGATGGTTTAAAAGATTGCATCCTTCACGAAAAAAATTTCAGGATTCAATATATTATCGCATCCGTGATGATTATTGCAGGGATATTTTTTTCTATTTCGTTGACTGAATGGATGATTATTCTGCTTTGTTTTGCAGTAGTGTTGAGTTTTGAAATTATCAATTCTGCTATTGAAAAACTTTGTGATTTGGTTTGTCCTGATTTTAACCTGACGATAAAAAAAGTAAAGGATATGTCAGCGTCGGCAGTTTTGCTTGCTGCGATAATTTCGCTTATCATTGGTTGTATTATTTTTTTACCAAAAATTATTGCACTGTTTTTTTAACAAGTTTCCAAAAGAGGATTTGGTATTATTTGTTGATTTACTGTTCAATTTTTTGAGACAATTTTTATACAAAAATTCAGAGAAATTAAATTAAAAGAAAGCATTCCCTAAAGAGAAAAGAGAATCAATCCCGTTCTGATATCCATGTAATACAAATAATTTAGAAACGCATAGTAAACGAACAAATAACCCGGATTTTTATTTTACAGGTATATAACAGTTAAGCATAGACGAAAATAAAAGTTTCAATTCTTATCGTCAAGATCTGCTAATTTTAAAATGTTGCATAATCTTTCACAACAAAGAACTATAGAAGATAGTAAACCAACAAATACCCGCGATTTGTATTTGGATACAACAGAGTATCTTTTTCTTTTAACGGAAATTAATTCAATAATAATTAAAAATCCAAACCCATACTGAAATAGTAAATTGGTTTTCCACGAAAGAAACCATTCATAGGCCAGCCTGCGTCAAACTTTAGAAAATAACCCAATAAAGTGCTGCGTACGCCAAAACCATATCCTCCAAGGAATGGTCCTATGCCCGGCGCTTTAAGATTCACTGAAACCGTAGGATTATTAGCATCCTGGTAAGTAATGTTAGGCCGTCCGATTTTATCATAAGCACCATTCCATGCAGTTCCTAAATCAACAAATTGTATTAGTTGAAAATTTCTTACAAAAGCATTATTAATGGGTTTATCAAAGAAAGTAGTAAAGACGGGCAGCCTGAATTCACTGTTGATAACGGTCGCATTATTACCATTGGCCGCATTTTGAATAAATCCCCGAAGATTTACTGCGAGCGTTTGATACGCGTACGACTGATCAGCCGCCGGATGATTGGCTTCATTAAAATAACGATAGCTTGATTTTCCATTTACAGTCTTTTGGTTGTCGCCAAAGATGAACCAGTTATCAATTCCGCCGAGATAGTAAATCAGCTTTTGATTGCCCCAGCTGAAATCGCCTGCCACCCTTCCGGCCCAAATAAAGTTTCTATATATCGGGAAATAAGCGCGCGCGTCGAAACCAAAATTGAATGTGTTGCGGCCTAACTCCCCTGGAGGTAATTTATTAATTTGAGAATTAAAATCCATGTACGCTTTGTAACGAATGCCATTCCAAATATTTTGCGCAGGATTAATCGTATTGTCATATACATATTCCAAATGCATCAGTCCATACGTTTTAGACTGTGCAGGGACCAGAAGGGAAGGCACATCTATGGCACCAACGACCACATTATCCTTCCTTACTCCAACATTCAGGCGAATGCTGCGTATTTCGTCAAAGGGATAAGATACACTTCCCTGGTAAAGATTTGATATAAGGTTTCCAGCATAAGAACCTGTACTATCGCCAAAAGAAACCTCCTGCACGGTTCGGTAATACATCAATCCCCAATCCACTCTTCTCCTGAGATTAGAAAATTGGAAAAGCCAATCGTTATCTTTTAAATTAGTAGATAACCGAAAGCCGCCTGATATCTTAACGTCTTCCATAATATCAGCGGTTCCGAGATTGATGATTCCATTCAATCCTGTATTGCTGGAAAGTGTTATTGGACCCGATCCGCCTGTATAAACCTGGTACCTCGTTCCTAAAACATTATTATTAAATCCTGCCACCACATAATCTGTCGCAAACTTTAAAGGTTTATACGGATACAATTTGGCAGTTGCCAAAACCATGGATTGACTTGTGTTTGCCTGGTTTTTGAGTTCTTCTATTCTTGCGCTGTCTTTCTTTTCAGGTTTAAATTCATGTTGAAAAACGTCGTCGTCCTGTGAAACAACCGGCGCTTCAATTTCTTCGCCGGAGCCAATCCTGTTTTTTGCCATCACTTCTTTCATGTAAGTAGTTGCCTGCGCGGTAACATTTCGTCTTCTCAAAGCATTTTCATCAATCCTTAATTTATAAAGAATTTTATCATCGCTTTGGCGCGTAACTTCACTTACCTGGTTGTCTTCACCTGCTTCTTTTGTTTCTAAAATGCTGCTGGCGTAATTAGTTAAAGGAAAAACATAAGCAGAATCTTTTGAAATGGCTACGATTGCTATTGAATCAACATCTTCCTTGTGATATACCTTTAAAGTAGAATCTATTTCCGGTATATCCGGGTTTCTAAGGATCTGATTTCCGATAATTACTAAAGTATCTACGCCAGCCATTCTTGTTGTAAAAAATCCCGCGTACCTGTTTTCAACGCCATTCATATCGCTTAAAAAAGTGAAATGCCTGTCGCTATATGGAGTTGGATAGCGTGCATTACCAAACTTTAATTTGGTTAGCTGAGTAATCTGGTTAATGCCTGCTTTACTGGTATTATAATCGGTAGTAAGGAAAATATTATAACGATTATTCAATAGTGAAGTATCGCTTCCTTTTGCATCCGCCGATGGCCTGTTACTGGCAAAAATGATCCCGGATTTATTAGGTAAAGAAACATAAGAAGGATCAAGATCATCATACACATCATTGGTAATCTGCTTCACCGTTGCTTTGGCGATATCGTAAGTATAAATGTCCGAATGTCCATTTTTTACTGCGCTTAAAAGTAAAGTCTGGCTGGTGACCATATATTTCATATCCTCAACCTGGTCAAAATCATTCGTAAGATCTCTTTGAATGGATTTTATTTTTGCTATCACGTCATATACGAAAAGTTTGAGTCGTCCATCCTGAGTGTAAAGAACGGAAAGCCTTGTCCCTTTAGGATCCCAGGCCATCATCGGGTAATTGGGATTAACAGAATTTTTTAGCGTTTTTACTCCAAATTTCAACAAGGTTTTCTCTTCACCATCCTCATCCAATATCAAACTGTATTTCCCTTTTTTGTATTGAACAACGGCAAACGATCCATTGTGTTTATTCGGATTTACATTGAAATGAAAATAATCAACTTTCTTCCCTACTGTATAATCTGTTATCTCACTTCCTTTAGGATAATTTTTTCTGTGGGAAATATCATTATCATATTTGTCTGCCTCATATTGCATAAAGTTAGCCAGCAAATCTTTAAATCTTTTTTGCTTGGTTACCTGTTGCGTCGCGCGTTTTAAACTTTTATAAACTCTTGCGAGGTAGAGTAAATAGGACGTATTTTCTTTGCTGTATTTTTCTTCGATATAGTACCAAAAAGCATGGCCCGCGAGTAAAGGGCGGTCAAAAGCCAGCTGATAAAATGTTTTGTATTTGTCACTAAGGATTTCATTTTTTAAATCATCGTCCAATTGCGGACTCCAGTTCTGGCCTACATAAGCTACGTAACCATCAATTAACCATTGAGGCAAATCGAGTAAGGCAGCGTTCCCAGCGACTTCGCCAATGTCTTCACCAAATAAAATATTTTTTACCAAAATATCTGCAATTCCCTGGCGTATTTGCCTGCATAAATCTTCATGATTACCATTGTAATAAACAATCATTTTATTATTTACCAACTTGGTAACGCCGCCCGCATTTGGAAAATCGTCCCCCAGCCCAATGTTGGTCTGTTTCATCTCATCAAAGGTGTTGTAAATGATAATATTAGCACGGCGTTGTAAATTATATCCAACAAATTTTTCAATGTCGGGAAGTTCCTGTTCGGCCGCCTGGGCTACAAATTTTGCAAGTTCCTGGCCATCCTGGTGAAAATAAGAATTGAAATTAAGCGTCTGGTAATATTGCCATTTGAACTTTTTAAATTGCAAACGGTTTTTGCCAAATTGTACGGTGCTCACCTGGGCATTTGCAAAACCGGCGGCAAATAAAAAAAGGAAAAACAGCGCTATTTTTTTGTACTTTAGTCTCTTAAAATCTTGCATGTGCTTTATCATTATAATCGTCTAAAATTAAACGATTCATGTTAATCAATAAAATGATTTTCCACCCTTACAAATAATACGTTATGTTTCAAATAAAAGTTTTCACATTCAACCCGGTTCAGGAAAATACTTACCTTCTTTACAATAAACTTAACGAGTGTATTATTATTGATCCGGGCTGCTATTTTGATGAAGAAAAAGATCAATTGAAATCGTTTATCACTCTTCAAAATTTACAACCCAAACTTTTATTGAATACACATTGCCATCTTGATCATGTATTCGGCAATAAATTTATTGCAGAAGAATTTAAATTAACGTTAAATACGCATTTACTGGAAAAAGAAATTCTGAAAATGGCTCCTGCATCGGGTTTGATGTTTGATCTTCCTTTCGATAATTACCAGGACGAAGTGGTTTATTTAAAAGAAGGTGACTATATTTTTTTAGGAGATGACAAACTGGAAGTGATCCATGCGCCCGGACATTCGCCAGGAAGTATTTGTTTTTATTGCGAAAAACAACATTTTATAATCGGCGGCGATGTGCTTTTTAAAAATAGTATTGGCCGCACAGACCTTCCTTATGGAAATCACCAGGATCTCTTGAAAAATATAAAAGAAAAACTTTTTAAACTTCCTGAAGATGTGAAAGTATATCCGGGTCACGGCCCTGAAACTTCGATTGGTACTGAAATCAAAGGCAATCCTTTTTTATAGTAAACCAACAAATAAACGCAATTTTTATTTTAACTCAAATTATTCTACGCGCAATTTGCTTCATTCAATTTAAAAAAACCGTGTAGATTTCTATCCAGCTAAAATAAGAATTCAACTTATTTGTCAGTTTACTGATTGCCGCAAAAACAAGTGGCTGCTTAAAATTTAGTTGATTGAAAATAAATCTCTAAAAACTTTTTTGCCATCTATATTGCCGAGTATTGAGTTGCAGGCCCTTTCAGGATGTGGCATCATCCCAAAAACATTTCTTTCTTTGTTTGAAATTCCCGCAATGCTGTTTATCGAACCATTTGGAGAATGATCAATGTGAATTTCACCTTGCTCATCACAATAGCTATAAATTACCTGGTTGTTTTTTTCAATTTCTTCCAGTTCTTTTTCTTTTGCGAAGAATCTTCCTTCGCCGTGTGCAACCGGTATTTTTAAAATTTCATTGGACTTTCTATTTTTGATAAAAGTGTTTTTGCAGGCAAATTTCATCTGTGAATTTTGGAGTAAAACTCCCGGCAGCAGACCACTTTCGCAAAGAATCTGAAAACCGTTGCAAACTCCTAAAACTTTTCCACCCTTGTTGGCAAATTCAATAACACTTTGCATCATGGGGCTGAAACGTGCTATAGCGCCACATCTCAGGTAATCACCAAAGCTAAAGCCGCCTGGCAGAACGATGCAGTCAGAAGTATTAAACATGGAAAGATCTTTATCTTTATGCCACAAAGTGATTACTTCCTGCGAGAGGTCATTCTGAAGCGCATGAATTATATCCCTGTCGCAATTAGAACCCGGAAATACTACCACACCAAATTTCATTCTTTTGATTTTTATTTGATGGCAAAATTAATCATTAACGCTCTTTATTTTTTGAAATACTCCATATAAAATACAAAACATACCATTATCCATTGCAAAACCATTGGTATCCACCGGATGCGTGGGTAATAAAACGCGCAACCAATAAAGGCCGCCGCAGGAGCAAGCGCCAATGTAAAATACGCGAGGCTATGATCAATAATAATAAACGGAATGGCAATGCAAATAATTAAATATAAAAACATTTGGCTCCAGTTTTTTCTTACCTGCAAAACGTGTTTGGCCATAAAAGACTGGACAAAAAATGCACCTGCGACTATCATTATAAAAATTATCGAAATCCCAATCCATTCGTTGTAAAATATATTATAGAATTGCTGCGACACTCCAAAACCGGAAAACCGGTAGGAATATAATTTATTGGTCAAAAACAACCAGGCAGCTAAAAAGTACCAGGGAGTAATTACCCCAATAAATGTAAGAAGCCACTCTGCAAGCTTTGGTGGCCGGGTAATGACCAATGAAAAAATAACAAAAACTGAAAACGCGAAAGACGGCAAATAGAAAAATGAAGAAATCCCAATGGCCAGTCCTACATTAAATAAAGTGGCCTTCGGATGATGATTGTTATTAAGCTTACTCATTTTTGCCCAAACCCAAATGAGAAAAGTATTGATAATTAAAGGAGCGCTTAAAATACTCCATTCCGGAAAAAAAGAAGTTATAAGCAGATAACTCATTGCCGGTAAATAGTTGGGTTTTTGCATCATCCGCCTGCTTACGATGATTTGGTTGAACGCAATCGCCTGTACAAAAATTAATAAATAAGGGATAAAAAACCATGATTTAGGAAATGTATCCAGATAAGGCCTGATCGCATCAATAAGATTATAAAATAAAAAGCCATCGGACTTATGAATGACGGGGATCTGCGGATGGAGCAGCCATACAAACTTGAGAAGCAACCCATATACCAGAAGCAGGAAAGTATTGAGTGGATTATTGGTCCGGAAAACTCCTGTCACAATAAATATTTAATTGAAAAACAAAAATAAAAAATTAAAATTGTTTCTCATAGAAAAGCGGGAGATTCCAACAGTTATTATGGGAATTCAATTTTTGCAAAACAAATGTAATTTCGGTAAACACAAGGAATTATAATTTGAGAAGCGCTTACCTGCTGGCCATATCTCGGCATAAATTGGTAACCACGATCCAACGTTTTAAAGGGCCGGTTAATGGTTACTTTTCCTGAACCTGAAACGCTATGATCAACCAAAAGAAAATTTCTTCGTTCGATTGAATTGAATAAAAAGTGCAACTGGCCATCGGTAAGCATAATTACATACGAAAGGAAATTGTCTGTTTCATCATCATATTGGGTTTTATTTACAACGCTTGCCCAATTCAGCATCCCGGTTTTATCCATAGAAAGTATCAGTACATTATTATAATAATATCGTTGTTGATCGCGCGAATTATAATAGGGAGAACCATAGCCTCCACCATACATTCCATTTGAATATGGAGAGTACATATTGTAGTAACTGTAGGGCGAAAATGAAGGATAACCATAAAGATAATTATAACGGTCCCACGGAGTACTCCTTGATTGAGAATAGAAATCTTCAGCAGTTAAAATAAAACCGCCGTCTTTTCTCAAAACGATATTGCGCAGAAAAAAATCATTTAAAGCAATCTTATTATTTCCATTTGTTTTCGCGATTGATCTTACAGAATCTCCCAGGTTTTGAAAAACCGTTGTAATGGTATTCTGTTTATCAACATCCCACACGGCCGTGTAAATACCTTCAACATTTCCACGCTTTTTTTGATAATAAAGGGAATTTATTATGTAGTGCTTGTTTACATTATCGATTTTTAATTTAATAGCATCGAGGTAGTTTCCCGAAAGATTGAAAGTGTTTACAACAAAACTATCGTCTGTTGGCTTTTTTGTAACCAAATCGAGCGTTTCAATAAAATCTTTCGTGCTTGATTTATTTCCTTTAGTGAAGATAAAATTGCCATCGTTGTCAACATAAAAATCACTAAAAAGATCTTTTCTATCATCAAAATTAGTTGGGATTCTTGACTCGTGAATTAACTGTAAGCTGTCATTAAAAAGTAAAGTTGTAAAATTAAAAAGTCCATTTTTTCTCTGGATCTTATAGATCATTATTTTGGACTTATCCTCGCTATTTACAGTGCTATAAATTTTATTATCTGCAAAGAAAGTGATATGAGTAGTATCTAATTGAATAGGATCGCTTAGTAACTTTCCGTCATCATTTATCTTAACCGCCACACAATAAACGGTACTTCTCTTTTGGTATTGATAAACGAGCAAGGCAAAATCAGGATAGGTGACAAAATCAACATTTAATACCTTATCAGGCATAAACTGAAGATCAACCCGGTTTAATAGCCGCATCGAATTGTCGTAAGAACAGATGGCATAATTGTTCCTGATATTTTTATAAATAAGAAAATTATCATGAATTCTCCCGATTATTTGAAAATCGAGCGACCTTGAATCCTGCGATTCAGGCTGCGAATAGGTAATTTCCTGCGAAAAAGAAGCAGTGCTAAATGCGGTTAAAATAAAAAAAAGAAAAAGATTTTTCATAAATTGTCTGTAATTTTTCTAATCGACTGTTGCTGTTCGTGTTACTTTAATAGTTTTATAAAGCTATACTAATTTATGAAAATTAAGAAAACAGGAAATGTCAATATTTATAAAAAACAGTTATACACTTGTTTTTTAACAAGGGTTTCACCACCTTATCTTTTTTGAAATTTGTATTGTTGTGATCAAAAAAGATGTGCAAAATAATTAGGTCAAATCATATAAATTTGAAAAACTTAATTTAAAAATTATGCCTTCAATTTTAATTTCCGGTGGTTCCGGACTTATTGGCTCTAATCTTACACGACATTTAGTTGATCGTGGCTATGATATTATTATCCTGACAAGAGAAAAAGACAAAGCTTCAGATAATCCGAAAATTTCTTACAGCTACTGGAGTGTTAAAGACAAAAAAATTGATGCTGAAGTGGTAAAAAAAGTTGACCACATTGTGCATCTTGCCGGAGCAGGAGTAATGGACAAAAAATGGACGGATGATTATAAGAAAATAATTATTGACAGCAGGGTAAAAAGTGCTGAACTGATACTCAGTTGTTTAAAGGAAACCGATAGTCATCTAAAAACTTTCGTCTCGGCCTCGGCAATTGGATGGTACGGAAAAGATGC
>JBDTHD010000071.1:0-2434 GCA_039937075.1 Ginsengibacter sp.
CCGTTTTCGTTTGTTACCATTTCATCTATCATTGATTTAAGGGTTACGAAGTTACGTTCAATTTGAATTTACAGTATTGCGCATTTTTCATATTATATCTAAATTTTTAGCAGACGATTTAATGTACAAAACGATAAATTTGTAAATTCAAAAAAAAGAAATGTCCTTAAAAACAATTATTGTAACAGGAGCTTCCGGCAATTTGGGCCAAGCCGTTGTTAAAAAATTTATTGATGAAGAATACCGTGTTATTGGAACCGTTCACAAGACAGGCAGCAATTCTGGTGATAACAATTTTGAAGAAGCAGAACTGGATCTTTTAAATGAAGAGGATTCTCAAAAGTTTGTATCAGGAGTAATTGAAAAATACGGTGCAATAGATGTGGCTGTATTAACTGCCGGAGGTTTTGTTTCGGGTGATATTGGTAAAACCCAAATCGGCGATATCACAAAACAGTATCAATTAAATTTTGAAACTGCTTACAACATAGCAAGACCAGTTTTCCTGCAAATGATGAAGCAAGGGAGCGGCAGGATATTTTTAATTGGCTCGCGACAAGGTTTAAATATTTTAAAAGGAAAGGGCGCTCTGGCTTATGGTCTTTCAAAATCTTTGTTATTTCGGCTGGCAGAACTTTTGAATGAAGAAGCTAAAAATAAAAATGTAGTTGTGAATGTAATTGTTCCAAGTGTTATTGATACACCCTCTAACCGGGAATCTATGCCCGACGCCAATTTCAGCGACTGGGTAGTGCCATCTGCAATTGCTGATGTTATTTATTTTTATTCAAGCGATGCAGCAAATGCGATAAGAGAACCTTTGATAAAAATGTATAATAATGCATAAAATTAACAGGTAGATTCACGAATAGTGCGATCTACTGACCAGATTTATATCCTTCCGGAATTATCCCATCTTTGATTTTTCAACTGCTTGCATTTCGTCCATTGCCAGTGCAGAATGGGCATAAGCTGCGCCAGCTCTCATTTCTGCGGCAATCCAAACAGCTTCCATTATTTCTTCTTTGGTAGCTCCTTTTTTCATGGCGGTTTCAGAATGGCTATGAATGCAATAAGGGCATTGTGTCACGTGAGCAACAGCCACAGCAATTAATTGCTTCGTTTTTTCATCAAGCGCACCAGCTTTAAAAACGGTTCTGCTAAAATTGCGCCATGCATCTATTATTTCAGGTGCCGCTTTGGCTCTTAGTTCAGCATTTTCTTTGGTTGGATTCGGAAATAATTGTTCAGATTTCATACTAATTTATTTTATGTTTAATAATAATTTTTTGGGTCGCCTGCTGATAGTTTTCTATTACCATTTCTTGATTTACCTGGTAAAATTAAAATTCATGAAAACTTGTCTTATAAAAGGCAGGAATTTTTTTTAGAAACCTAATTCCACCTAATGAAACTCACCGGCATCTTGATGAACATGATAAAAAGATGGAACCAATTCTTTATAATTGTTCTTCTAAAAATTTCAAAATAAAAATCAATGATATTTATCCGTTTACTGCAGCTTTTTCTTTAGTTAAACCTCAAACCCATAGCCTGTCCAAAAGGACGCGGAACCCATCTTCTTTTCCAGGGGTTTCATAATCTCTCTTTATCTTAATGTTCATTTAGACACAATTTAGCCATTCATTTATATCCAGATTTCCGGATATACCTAAATATTAAATCGCTTTTATCTGGCGAATCATTTGCTTGGTAAAACCCCATTCATTATCGTACCACGCCATTACTTTACACAAATCGCCGTCAACCACCCGTGTCATTTCTGAATCAACAATTGACGCGAATGTACTTTGAATAATATCAGAAGAAACTAAAGGCTCTTCTGATACTGACACCACTTCTTTATATCGTTGGGTTGCAGATTCTTCTTTCAAAATATTATTGATTTCTTCCGCAGTTGTTGGCCGGTCAGAAACGAAAGTAATATCAGAGATGGAACCAACAACTACCGGCGTACGAACTGCAATGCCGTCAAACTTTCCCTGGTACTGCGGCAAAGTTTTGATAGTTGCGATAGCCGCGCCCGTATTTGCAGGCACCAAATTCATAGCGGCCGCGCGTCCCATTCTAAATTTTTTTGGTGAAGGACCATCCACAATAGACTGCGAAGCAGTGTAGGCGTGCGTTGTATTTAAAATCGCTTTTTTAATTCCAATTCGTCTTCCAAGGATCTCTATAATCGGGCTTATATTATTAGTAGTACAACTGGCACAAGAAAAAACCGCCACTGTGCCTGCTTCCGTATTTACACCATGGACAACGGTTGGTGTATCCAGGCTTTTGGTCGGCCCTGAAATTACCACGTGTTTTGCGCCAGCGAATAAATGTTTTTCCGCATCCTCACGATTCGTAAAAAGTCCGGTACTTTCAATCACGGTATCTATTTGCAAATCTTTCCAGGGTAAATCGGCAG
>JBDTHD010000072.1:0-3087 GCA_039937075.1 Ginsengibacter sp.
CGTGTTGAATTTATAAGCCGCCATCAGGTCGATGTATTCTTTTACCATTTCAGGACCGAAGAAATGCCGGCATACATCCAAATGCATTCCGCGCCATTTGAAACGGGGATAATCTGTAATTTTCATACAAGGCACGTCTAACGAAGCGTTGGTGCGGATTGCAGGCAGCGTTTGAAAAAGCGATTGCATTCCATATACAATTCCTGTTTTGGTATTGGCAACGATTTTTATTAAGGTTGGAGATACATCAAGAAGATATCCTTCATCACCAATTTTTTCAGTTTTCTTTATTTCGAGGATAATCTCTTTATTTTTTTTCACGTTGAAGTGCAATACATCACCGGAAATATTTTTGATAGCTCCACTAAAAAATACCGCTGCACTAAGCAAATCTTTTTCTTTGAAATTAAAAATGATGGAAGTGTTTTTATCAATTGTAAAATGACCTTCTTGAACGGAAAGGCTTACGGGTTGGGGAATGATGCTTACAACCTGTTGTGCTTTTCCCAAAAAAGGCATTAGCAGGATTACAATTATTATCAACTTTTTGTTCATCGCTATAGTTTGTATTTTTTAATTACTTAATTGTGTGTGAAAAAACATTCCAAAAATTTGGAAACTGAAAGGTACAAAAGATGAAAGAATCACAGATGCCTGGATTGGCCATTTTATTCTCGAGTGTATCATGGATCCCGAAACAATGTCGCAAAACAGGATTTTTAATACCCTCGCAAAAAAACAAAATAGCCCAAAATTTCATAATAATGCAACGTTTCGCAAACAATCGTTGTCAATCTGAAAATAATCGAAATGAAAAAACTTTTATTCTTTTCAATCCTATTATTTCTTTCATGCAGCAAGACTGCTGATAAAGAAACTGTGAAAGATTTGCGTTTTTCCGGCAAATGGATACTGACCGAAACGCTTGCTGATCCGGGCGATGGAAGTGGTAAATGGATTAAAGTTGACAGACCCGGTTATTATGTTATAAAATTCAATCCCGACAGCAGTATCGCCACAAATATTCCCGGAAGATTTGAAACCGCAATAAAATACTTTATAAAAAATGATTCAACCGTTAAGCCTTATTTATTCCTATGATACTACAATACTTCATTATAAAATAGACGGGATCTATTTAACGATAACCGGTGGATGCATTGAGGCATGCGGCTCAAAATTCAAAGCAAACTTGTAATAAACGCCGTTAAGTTAAAAACAGAAATCTAGATTATTTGTTTGTTTACTGCCATATATTTTAATCGTTGCAAATCGGTATAATTTGTGGTAAAAACCACCTACAACAAATTATTATGTTCCATCCAAATTCTCAAAATATCCATCCAGTTGTCTTTCTTTTCGAGCAGACGCGTTCCAAAGCCATGGCCGCCATTTTGAAAAATATGCAGTTCGGCAGGAACATGATTTTTTAATAATGCCTCAAAATAATTAATGCTGTTTTTAGGATTTACAGTTTTATCATCTGCAGCCAGAACCAAAAATGCCGGAGGCGTATTTTTTGTTACGTGCAATTCGTTCGAAAAATTTCCCATCATTTCCTGCGATGGATTTTTTCCCAGCAGGTTTTCCTGGCTCCCCTTATGCGTCAATGAATCTTCCATGCTGATTACAGGGTAAGCGAGAATGGAAAAATCCGGACGCAATGAAAGATTTTTTGGGTTAGAAATATAATTTGTATCAAAGTGGGTGGAAGCGGTTGCCGCTAAATTACCGCCTGCTGAAAAGCCCATGATTCCTATCTTTTGGGGATCAATATTTAATTGCTCGGCATTTTCGCGTACATACTGTATCGCCCGCTGCGCATCCTCGATTGGCCCAACAGATTTGTCTTTCATAATTTCATCACTGGGCAAGCGATATTTTAAAACGATACCCGTAACACCCCAACTGTTCAAAATTTTAGCAACGGTTGTTCCTTCCAGGTTGTAAGCAAGAATCGCGTAGCCGCCGCCTGGGCAAATAATTACCGCTGGATTTTTCCCCGTAGATTTTGCCGGTTGAAAGATGGTTATTTCAGGAACAGAAACTTTGCTAATACGAATTACACCATCAGAACCGGTATCAGCTTTCTCTATATAGTCCACAGCAGGCTTGCTGTTTGGAACAGTCTTATATAAAGGAATCACTGTTTGTGCCGAAGACAAATTAGACGACATCATAAAAATGAAAATGATAATTGAAGGATTTAGTTTTTTCATAAGTCAATATTTTAAAAATTAAGCAATGCTTATTTCAAAAAAGAAAAGTCTTAACCAATCGCTCTGTCCAGGTGCACGTATCCTCCATCAACATGAATAAGTTGACCGGTAGTGTGACTCGATTTTTCTGACAAAAGAAATACCACCATATTGGCAATTTCTTCCGGAGTGGTCATTCTATTTTCCAAAGGAATTTTTCCAGTGATGGATTTTAATTTTTCTTCAGGGTTGTCAAAAGTCCTGATCCACGTATCATATAGCGGTGTGTAAGATTCGGCAACAATAACTGCATTTACACGAATTGAATAAGGTAGTAATTCCACAGCCCATTCTCTTGTCAATGCGTTTCTTCCGCCATTGGACGCCGCGTATGCGGAAGTGTTTCCTTGTCCCGTTTCTGCTGTTTTGGAACCAATATTTACAATCGCTCCTTTGGATTGTTTTAAATAAGGTAACGCATGATGCGCCATCAAATAATAATGAACCAGGTTCTTATGTAGTGAAGCAACAAATTGTTCATAATTTCCTTTTTCCAAACCCACGCCATCATTCACTCCGGCATTATTTACCAGCCCGTCAATGCGTCCGAACTTCTCTACAATTTTCTTTACCGCATTTTTGCATTCGTCAGGATTCGTTAATTCTGCAACCACCTGGAAGCCTTGGTTACCAATACTTTCAAGCGCTTTTATATTGTCAGCTTCTTTTCTGCCGACAATAACTGGAACGGCGTTTTCCGCCGCCAGCACTTTTACAATTCCTTCGCCTATTCCTTTTGCGCCACCGGTTACAATAATTATTTTGTTGTCAAGATTTAGGTTCATTTAGGTGATAGTTTAGATTAAAAATGTTTAGACCGTTTAGAGTG
>JBDTHD010000073.1:0-3592 GCA_039937075.1 Ginsengibacter sp.
CACTTTTATAAATGATTTGTTTACGCTTTCTTTAAAAAAATATGTAGAAATAATCAAAATAGGAAAAGGCGCAAGGCTTATTAATGACAATCGCCAATCTGCAGAAAACATAAACAGCAGAATCGAACCAATAGAAAGTAAATCTGAGATAATAGGAATCAATCCGTTTGAAAAAATATCGTTGATAGATTCTATATCATTTATAGTACGCGTGGTTAAAGTTCCTATCGGTGTTTTATCAAATTGAGAAAGATTTAAACTCAAGACTTTTTTATATACCGTTACTCTTAAATCTTTGACAACCGTTTGGCCCAGCCACGAAGTGAGATACCGGAAATAAAAATTCAATGCCGATTCGAACAGCAACATCCCGATTTGGATGATGGTAATAAGAATGAGCCAATGCAGATTTTTATCCTTTATAAAATGATTTACCGTGTACTGGATTAAAAAAGGCCGTAGCGGCGAAACGATGGCCAAAAGAACTGAGAGAAAAATGGAAGTATAAATCTTGTTCTTGTACGGTAGTGCATAGGAAAAAACTTTTCTAAGACCGCTCAGGTCTACCAACTTCTTTCTTTGCTTAATCTCCGGCATCCTGCAAATTTAAAAGTAAAATGGGAGATGCGATTTATGACATTGCACGTTTGAGTAAATTTTCTCACTACATTGAGTAAAATGATTATTAACACTGAATAAAAATACTTAGTTCAAAATTTTTAAAGAAAAAATAAAAAGTTTACCCAAACATATTCTCATTATTTCCACTATTATCACTCACCCGCAAATTATTCTGAAGATGTTTTATTCCTGAAACATTTTCTAACAAAAGTTCTGCCCTTCGTTTTTCTAATCGCGTTTCCACAGTTCCGGATAATACAAGTTCATTATCTTTTACTTCCACGTCAATATTGGACGCATCAACCAAAGTATCATTAAATAAAATATCTGATGCATCTTCCTTTATCCTATCTGCCGAACGAATGTAATTTTTAGGGCCTTTTCCGCGATGCGGACCCCACGAATAATTTCTGCTTCGGTGCCCGTAAAAATCATTGTTCTTATATGGGTCTGTATCTTTTATTTGATTTTTGTGTGCTTGCAAACCCTCGTGGCGTTTGATTTCTTCATTGGAGTAATACCTGTCGCTGCCGTCTGTATAATATCTTTTTTCTAAGTCTGTATTTTCGTAATTATTAACTTTCCCGAGGTAATAACTTTGATCGCGCGGATCAAAGTTCCAATCTGAATTTTTGTATTGATCAGATTTGTGCCAGTCTTTCGGATACGGATTCCAATTATAGTCTTTCATTTTAAATTGTTTTTGTTGAATACTTTCTAACAAGAAAAAATTATTCCTCATTTTATCAATTAAAAATTATTACACCAAAATTTAAAAGAGATTAATCAAAACAGTAGCTATTTCATTGAATGTTTTACTTTTTTAATTAATATAATTTAACAAAAGACCTTACCCAAATGCAAATTGTTATAAATGGATTGATGCGTTCCTTCCACAAGAATTAGGAATCTTGTTTAAAAGTTGGTTTACTGCCGCCAATAAAAATCGATTTCAAATTTTATCATACAGTAAACCAACAAAAAATCAAGATTTTTATTCTGTCAAAATCTTTAAAATATTTCTTTAAGGAATTGTTTCATGTCATTCCAGGAAGCAAAATCTGCGGATTCATTGTATTTTATAGGCATATCGTATTTTATTCCTTTTGCCGTTGCGTTTGGATTACTAAAGGCATGTGTGGCATTGGGATATGCTTTAAATGAGTAGTCAATGCCGGCGTTATCCATTTCCTTTTTGAAACCATCTACTTCGGGGTTGGTAAAAGGATCGGCAGCTCCGTGGCACACGAGAATTTTTGCTTTAGTTATGTCTTTATCAGGCTTTGCACCTCCTAATCCACCATGAAACGATACTACACCTTTCAAATCAGCGCCTAATTTAGCGGCGTTTAAAACCACAAATCCTCCGAAACAGTAACCGATAGCAGCTAATTTTGAATCATCGGTTTTAGGATGTTTTTTTAAAACAGCAAGTGCTGTATCTAATCTTTCCTTCGCGAGTGTAGGATCTTTGTAAAAAGGAGTTGCTAATTCCTGCGCGGTTTTAGGATCTTCGGCAATTATACCACTTCCATACATGTCAACCCCCATAGAAATATATCCAAGTTGGGCCAATTGTTTTGCGCGGTTGCGGCTGTAATCATTTAATCCCCACCACTCATGAACAACAAGAATTCCAGGGCGCTTTCCTTTCTGGTCATCCTTATAATAAATAAATCCGTCATACTTTTTGCCATTAATTTCATAGCCTGATTTCTCTTCTTTTATATTGGAAGAGGAAGAATCATGCTTGCTATTTATTAGGGCGTTATTTTCATCCCCATTAGAGACTGTATTTTTTTCCAGATGTTCCATTTTTTTTAAAAATTAATAGGTAAAAACGATATAGTTTTTACTGCTAAAATTACAAAAAATCAGAGTGCGATTAAGAAAGATTTTGTTATAAAAAAATGGCCAGTGATAAAAATCACCGGCCTTGCTTACCTCTGAAACCACAAGAAAAAGTTGATCTTTCCTGATAAAATTTTCTAAAAAGGTAATTTATAATTTATATAAATTATTTAATATATAGAATTCCTGTTTAATGGTATTATTGGAAAGTAACCGGTCTTTATATTGATAGGAAAAGGAAGAAAGGATGGACAGCGAAATTAATATATAATTATTGATTAAAACAAAATTTAGTACGATTAATTTGAAAATTTATTTATTTCCTTGTTGGCCAGTGCGTCAATTTTTTTAATTTTATAATTATACCACCATTTCGGAGCTGTTTTTTTCAAAACCGTATCGATACTTCGCATTCCAAATAAGTTCCAAACTCCTTTCAACTTACCGGGAAGCGTGTTTTGAAGCGCGCGTAAACTCATTGCAAAACCGCTGTCAAGATATTCCATGTGGTGCCAGTAGCCTGCGGGCATAAATAGAGTATCGCCCGGGTTTAAAATCAAATCATAACCTTCCGCATATTTCAGGGCAGGAAACTTATCGTAATCAGGCGTTCCATTATTGTTACTGTAATTGGAAAAATCCGCAAGACTCAAGACTTCAAATGGTTTTCTGTAAAGCTTATGTTGCTCCTCGTGTCGAAATAATAGAACCCTTTTTCTTCCTGCAAATTGTGTATGCAAAATATGAGACAGATCAATATCAAAATGCATGTGGGTGATAGAAGTCTGTCCACCGGTAAAAAGCATAGGATATTTTTTTACAAATCCGGTCATCAGGTTTTCCGGCCAGGTAAAATCCTTAATCAATTGTGGCGCGTGGTCAAAGATATTAAAAAGAAAAATCCGCCACGCCGCTGGCCCCGCCTGTATCATGTCAATATATTCACCAAATGTTTTGTAATCGTCTGCCGTATTGATTGGCGTATATGCATCGCTTTTTACATTATTGTAAAGACCTACCTTTTGATCACCAACTATTTCTTTAAAATAATCCCACGACCATTTTTTATAAGCCGGCCATTCTTTCGCAAGTTCAGTAATTACGAGAGGCTTTTGCGGCA
>JBDTHD010000074.1:0-13227 GCA_039937075.1 Ginsengibacter sp.
GTAAAATAACATTATAAATTAATCCCACCACGAGAATATAAACAGTTATTGCAGTTAAGGTTTTTTGCTGAGCAAAATAATGTCCCAATTTTGATGCGGGTTTCATTAACAGGATGGTACTACAAACCGCAACAAGCAGGTTGGTAAGAATGGTAAAATAGCTGAAGTACCTGATGACTAATTCAGGAGTTGGCGCTATGTTACTATTAATATTAATGCTGAATTGGGAAATCAAAGCAAACCATCCGAGTAAGGCAATGAGCGCCAAACAAATCTTAAACAAAGAATTTTGCTGTATTGCCATTTTTGATTTTTAAAATTTGAATTATTAGGCTAATCAAATGTAGTTATTAACGTTCAACTCCGTTGTTTAGATTTATGCCAAACTTTCGCAATTATTCTGATTTCCCAAATTAAATATAACTTTATGAAATGAAAGAATTGTCTTCTTATATATCAATAGACCCAAACATTCGTTTTGGCAAGCCCTGTATAATAAATACGCGGATTGCTATATCGGATATATTGCAATGGTTGGCTTCGGGAATGACAAATGCTGAAATATTAATGGATTATCCATTACTGAAAGATGAACATATCCGGGCAGCACTCATGTTTGCAGCAAACAGAGAATCGATGATTAAAATTATTGCATCATAATGAAATTGTTATTAGATGCGAATTTATCCTGGCGGCTATGTAGTAAACTTAAATCTTATTTTGAAGACTGTTTACATGTTGATTTGATAGGATTAACAGTACCAGCAAAAGATTTTGAAATTTGGGATTACGCCTGGAAACACAATTTAATCATTGTGACAAACGATGATGATTTTATTGATATCCTTAATATAAAAGGGTATCCGCCCAAAATAATTCTACTTCGAACAGGAAACCAGTCAAACTTTTTTATTGAGAAAACTTTAATTAAGAAATATTTAATTATTTCTTCTTTTATTCATGATATCAATATTGGGCTTTTAGAGATATTTTAAACACAATATTTGTATAAAAAAAATCGAGTTTGCAAAAAAGCCGTTTCGAGGAAAATTCGAAACGGCTCGTTTTATTTTTTAAATTTTCAAACTACCACAACTAATAACTGATCACTCATCACAGTTTACATCTTCGGAAACGCTACATACCCTCCATTTCTTGTGCGCCCATGATTGATATCATTGTCAATTTTTGAGGCTTCAGTATAAACAGTTTCCGGCCACGCCACAAATCCTGCGCGCGGATTTTCCGGTTTATTATTTCCCATTAAACCACTATTTTTATTTTCATGATCATTGTTTTCGGAGGTAGGTAATTTTAATTTACGCGCCAATATCGCCGTTCCGGAACCTAATATTGCTATCAAAGTAAATGACCAGCGAAGACTTACTGCCTGTGCTATAAAACCGATAACCGGCGGGCCGATAAGAAACCCAAGGAAACCAATTGTTGAAACTGCTGCTAATGCGGTTGCGGGTGACATCGTTTTAGATTTACCTGCCAACCCATAAACAATAGGCACCACAGAAGAAACACCAAATCCAACCAATAAAAATCCTAAAGTAGCTGTTACAATATTTGGGAAAAATACAGATAATAACAAACCAGAAGTTATCAATGTGCCACTTATCTGCAGCATATTTTTAACCCCCAGTTTAGTAACCAGCCAGTCTCCCAAAAATCTTCCGAGCGCCATCATAGCCGTAAAGGCCACGTAGCCCAGCGTAATCATCGAAGCCGGAGCTTCTACAATCTTTTTAAAATAAACGCCACTCCAGTCAGACATGGCGCCTTCGCATAAAAGACAACAAAACGCGATCATACCCAGGAGCAGAATTTTTTTGTCAGGTTTTACAAAAAGCTTCTGCGGTTCATTATTGCCAATATCCTTCGGTAGCGTTTTTTTGAAAAAAAGTGCAATTAGCAGCATTGCCAACGCTGCGACTATGGTAAAGTGAATCAACGGAGACAAGCCTTGAGATACAAAAATTGTCCCGATAAGTGCCCCGCTAAAACCAGCAAGACTCCAAAGGCCATGAAAAGATGCCATTACCGATCTCCCGTAAAGGCTCTCTACGCCTACCGCCTGCGTATTCATGGCAATATTGAGCAGATTACCCAACACACCAAATAGAAAAAGAGACATTACCAATGCCGGTATGGAACTGGCAGAACCCAACAGCAATAAGATGGCCGGATAAGCCAAAGCGCCCGTAATCATCATGGGCTTGCTTCCATATTTCGATACCATCCATCCCGAAAGAGGAAGGCTGAGCATTAACCCAACAGGCAGTGAAAACAACACACCTCCAAGGCCAGCATCGCTCAGATTCAATTTGGCTTGTATGGCAGGAATCCGGCTTGCCCAAGTTGCAAAGGTTAAACCCGCAATAAAGAAAAATACGCTGGTCGCAATTCTATATCGCCGCAACGTTTTTCTTTTGCTTAAATCGGTTTCGTTCAATTGATTGGTTTTAAGGAAGGTAGTCCAAAAGGAGCCTCTTTTTACCAAATTTATATTTTCTAAATTCATAATTTTAATTTTTTTTTAAATAACTCATGTTAAAGCTTTTGCTAAATAATTTTTGATACTTTAGTATTCATTAATAAAGGTTACATCACCTGACCTTACTACACATAAACTTTAAAGTTGAATGCTTTACTAAATACTAAACCATCAATAGTTGATGAGTTGCGCAAAATTAGAACCAATCGGTTCCTTAATGTAAACAAATTACCTTTGTTTTATGGATGTGTATCGTCTTTAAAATCATATAAATCGTTTATAGTAAATGGTTTGGAGAGAAAATAAGCATGATGTCCAAATGAGGTTATCAGTTACAGGTTATCAGAGAAAAGCCTCGGAAAATCAGCCATTCTGACGTAAAAATGTTAATGAAATGCAATCATAGAATTGAAAATCAGGTTATTTGTTGATTTACTATAGAATGATTTCGTTTTGGAAAACATGTAGTCATTAAACAAACAAGGCTTTTTTCATAAACAATTTCAATTAAAAACGATCACATAAACTTTTTTAGTTTTGCCGATTGTGGGTACGATAAAATGTATTCATTCAAAATGAAAAATCAGGTTATTTATTGCTTTACTGTAAGGCAATTTCGTTTTGAAAAATATTATTTAAATGAAACAACTAATTTTACATTTCTAAATTTTTAAAAAAAAGACAATCATTTAAAGCATGAAAGAGGAATTTTTAAAAAAATTATTTCTAAAACAGCAACAAAAAGAACAGGTTCCTGCCAATAAAGTCATTGCCAACTGGGCGTCGAAGCTTATTTGTATTTTATATCCGGAAATGTCGAAGTGCAGTTATCCTACGCTGGATGCAATGGATGAGGAATTGATAAAATTGCAGGACGAATTGACACAAATTTTGGATGCAACAAAAGCTTGTTGCGATTGCGATCATAATAAAATAGCTAAAGATTTTTTCAGCTTCCTGCCGGAAATCTACCGGGTTTTAAATACGGATATAGAAGCGATTCACCTTGGCGATCCGGCCGCAAAAAATGAATTTGAAGTGATACGCGCCTATCCGGGATTTTATGCACTTTGTTTTTACAGGATTGCTCATTCTTTGCATGGGCTTGATATTCCTCTTTTACCTCGCATTCTTACCGAATTTGCCCACAGCAAAACCGGCATTGACATTCATCCTGCTGCCAGGATCGGGGAATATTTTATGATCGATCACGGAACTGGAATAGTAATTGGCGAAACTTCGGTAATTGGCAATCATGTAAAAATCTTCCAGGGAGTTACGCTTGGGGGAATGAGCATTACTAAAGATATGGCGATGCAAAAAAGACATCCAAGCATTGAAGATAACGTTGTTATTTATTCCGGCGCTACTATTTTAGGTGGTGATACGCTGGTGGGCGAAGGTTCGGTTATCGGTGGAAATGTTTGGCTAACGCAATCTGTTCCGCCGGGTTCATTGGTCTACCAAAGCCCCCAGATAACGATCGTAGAAAATAAATTTTTAAAACACAAAGTGTAATAAATGCAGACAATTTTAGATGCTATAGGAAATACGCCGCTGGTACAACTTCAAAGGCTTAATAAAAATCCGAATGTAAAAATATTTGCCAAACTGGAAGGAAATAATCCTGGCGGAAGCGTAAAAGACAGGCCGGCACTGTATATGATAAAAAGTGTACTCGAGCGCGGAGATATTGACAACAATACAAAATTGATAGAAGCTACCAGCGGGAATACGGGTATTGGACTGGCGCTGATAGCGAGTATTTTTAACCTTACCATTGAATTAGTAATGCCCGAAAATTCTACACGCGAAAGAGTGTTGACAATGGAAGCCTACGGCGCGAAAGTCACCCTTAAAGAAAGTATTGAAGCCAGCCGAGATTATGCCGATGAAAAGGCTGCAGGTGGAGAATATTTTTTACTAAACCAGTTCGCTAATCCAGACAATCCCTTGGCGCATTATAAAACTACCGGGCCGGAAATATGGCGCGATAGCAATCATGAAATCACTCATTTTGTAAGCTCCATGGGAACTACGGGGACTATAATGGGTTGTTCTTCTTTTTTAAAAGAGCAAAATCAATCCATTCAAATCGTGGGTTGCCAACCTACAGAAGGTTCATCCATTCCGGGAATAAGAAGATGGCCTGAGGAATACGTGCCGAAAATTTTTGATCCCAAAAAAGTAGATCGGGTTATAGATGTTTCGCAGCAGGAAGCAGAAGAAACCTGCAGGCAACTGGCCAAACAGGAAGGTATTTTTGCCGGTGCCAGCAGCGGTGGTGCAGCCGCGGCTTCCATCAGATTAAGCGAAGAAATAAAAGAAGGCTTAATTGTATTTATCGCGTGCGACAGGGGTGACCGCTATTTAAGCAGTGATCTATTTGGTTAAAAATCTTTTTATTAAACTATTTCATTTTAATAAAATTCTTTTATTCCTTTTTTAGAAATAGGAATTCCATTTATTTATTTGTTTACTATTTCTTCAATCGCATTTCCTACATTTCCATTGGGCATCTGAATATGTAGTAATGCCGCCAGGGTAGGCGAGATATCTGTCATGTGAATCGTGCGGTTGGAAGATCCCGGTTTGATGTGCCATCCCATAAATACCAAAGGAATATGCGTATCGTAAGGATTCCAATTTCCATGTGTTGTACCTGTGCCTACATGCCCTTCATACCAACCTGGCTCCGGAATGATCATCACAGGCCCGCACCGTTTTGAATTATAGCCATTAATTATATCGGTCTTGATAGGTTCTGGAATCGAAGCTTCACCTATATGGTCTATGTCGACCGCAAACTGAATACCTGGTTGTCTTTGCAAAAAGGAAACGGTTGCTTTTTTTACCGCTTCATACCCCAGTTTGTTTTCATTTATTTTTTTCAAATCAAATCCAAGATGATAATTGATGGATGACGATATTAAATGATCTACGCCAAATTGTTTTACGAGAAATTCATTTAGTGGCTCGGTTATTTTTTCTGATACCATGTAATCTGCCGGAATAAGATAATGCTGCATAAAGCCCACGGCATGGGCAGCTCCGTGATCAGCAGTAAGAAAAACCAGGTAATTTCCTTTGCCTACTTTCTGATCTAAAAACTGAAAAAATGCAGCAAGATCTCTATCTAATATCAAATAGGTATCTTCTACTTCTATTGAATTTGGTCCATATTTATGCCCAACATAATCTGTCGAAGCACAATTAATGGTGAGAAAATCGGTAGCTTTTCCATTCCCAAGGTTATAGCCGTTTACCGCTGCTTTTGCAAAATCCAGCGTAAGTGTGTTTCCAAAGGGTGTACTTCTGATGCTTCCATGATCTTTACTGTAAATATTTTTCATATCGTGCGGAAATACAGGAGCATCTTCTCCTATAAATTTTCCTTCCCATGGTACATTATCTGCGGTGCTTTCTGTTTAAGTATTAATCGGAAGAAGTGTATTCCATCCTTTTGATACTAATTTTTCAGGTTCATTTGCTTCATTAAATTTTTGTACCCAGGCCGGCAATTCATTTAAGTAATAAGTGCTGGTAATAAAACGGGAAGAAGCATCGTCAAACCAAAAAGCTCCGTTTGCTGTATGACCGGCAGGCAATATTGATGCGCGGTCTTTTAATGAAACGCCTACAACGCGCGATTTAAAATTGGTAGCAAGGCGAAGCTCGTCAGTAATGGTGGATACCAATAAATTATGCGGTGACATTTCTCCAACTTTGCCCGTTGTGCCTACGGATTGAACCGTCGAATCTTCAGTGCAATACCATGTTTTTCCGGTGATTTGATCTATCCAGTCATTGCCAACAATGCCATCAATTGCAGGAACTGACCCGGTAAAAATTACTGAATGGCCAACAGCTGTATAAGATGGCAAATAATTGATCAAAGTATTTTCACATGAGAAGCCATCATTTAATAATCTTTTGAAACCACCATTTTGATAATGATCATAATATCGGTAAAGGTAATCCCAGCGCATTTGATCTACGACAATTCCAACAACCAGCTTTGGCCTTGTTGGCGATTTAGACTGGGCAAAAACAAAATGGAATCCAAATATTAAACCAACCAGGATAAACAGTCGTTTCATAGTATTTTTTGTCCGTAAAGATAAGCCGCCCTTTCAAAAATGAATATCAAATAAGTTACTAATGGATAGAACCGGGTTTGAAAACTGAAAATATACCGTTCTTCATTTATTGACTAATTCTATAATTACACTATTATTATTAAAACTCTATATTGTACTTTTGCGCACAATTAATCAGTAATAAATTATAATACATGAATGATCTTTTTGAAAAGATGATGAAAGACGCAGGGCCAATAGGCACGCATCTAAAAAGGGCTCATGGATATTTTGCATTCCCAAAGCTGGAAGGTGAACTAGGAAACAGGATGATTTTTAGGGGAGAAGAAAAAATAGTCTGGAGTTTAAATAATTACCTTGGACTGGTAAACCATCCTGAGGCACGAAAAATTGATTCTATTGCTGCCGAAAAATGGGGGATTGGAAACCCGATGGGCTCCAGGATGATGAGTGGAAATACCGCTTTGCATGAAGAATTGGAAAAAGTGCTTGCAGATTTCGTTAGCCGCGAGGATGCAATGCTTCTCAACTTTGGTTACCAGGGCGTAATGAGTTGCATTGATGCCCTGGTGAACCGACATGATGTAATTGTGCATGATGGAGAAATTCATGCATGCTTGATGGACGGCGTGAGGCTTCATATGGGATATAGTTATAAATACAAACATAACGATCTTGAAGATTGTGAAAAGCAGCTTCAACGTGCAGTTGTGATGGCTAATAAAACCGGCGGCGGAATTCTTGTAATAACAGAAGGTGTCTATGGAATGAGCGGCACACAAGGAAAGATCAAAGAAATAGTAGCGTTAAAGAAAAAATACCCATTCAGGATTTTGATAGATGATGCACATGGATTTGGATCTATGGGGCCAACCGGAGCTGGTGCAGACGAAGCACAGGGTTGCCAGAAAGACGTGGATTTATATTTCAGCACTTTTGTAAAAAGTATGGGAAGCATTGGTGCTTTTATAGCCGGTAAAAAAGCGGTGATTGATTATTTGCGATATAACGTTCGTTCACAAATATTCGCAAAAAGCCTTCCTCTTGTTGTAGTAGATGGCATGCTTACCAGGATGGAAATGCTAAAAACGATGCCTGAATTAAGAGAGAAACTATGGCATATTGTCAACAAGTTACAGGCGGGATTGAAAGAAAAGGGATTTGATATTGGAGCAACTAATAGCCCGGTAACGCCGATTTACATGAAGGGCGGATTGCCAGAAGCCACTAACATGGTCGTGGATATACGGGAAAATTATAATATATTTTGTTCGGTGGTAGTTTACCCGGTAATTCCTAAAGGCGAAATTATTTTCAGGATTATTCCGACAGCAGCGCATACTGATGAAGATGTTGACATCACGTTAAAAGCGTTTGAAGAAACCAAGAAGAAATTAGATGCGGGCGAATATAGAGCAGAAGATATTCCGGATATGTCTGACGACGCCTATGCACAAAAGACTTTGGCTTAAAAAAACCGGGCCTTAAATAAAGCCCGGACAATTAAAACCTTAACCATTAATCTTAAATACTACATCTTAAATCTTAAATCAGAGGTCTGTATATAAGTCGAAAAAGCATTTAAAATGGTTGCTTTGCGAATATGAAAATATTATCAATATCAATTTCTTATAATTTAAAACCAGCGTTTTTCGCTGGTTTTATTTTTTTAGTAAGATAAATGAAGACGAGATTAGTTTTGAATGAACAAGACTATAATAGGAAATAATTTATTTAGAATTCATTACCAGTTAAAATTTAATACATCCTAAATAAAAATCGGGGTTATTTGTTTCTTTACTATAATCTAAAGAAAAAAGTTGTTTAATTTTAATAACCATGACGCAAACATTAATTTATCCGCCAAAAACAATGTTGGAAGTTTGGAAAAGCCTTCCTGAGGGAACATTGTGCCAGCTAATCAATAATAAATTAATTATGAGCCCAACACCACAAAATTTTCATCAGGTTGTTGCAGGAGAGATTTATGTTGAAATTTCTCTCCTTTTAAGAAAAAATAAGATCGGAGAAGTTCGCATTGCTCCGTATGATGTTCATTTTTCAAAAGAAAATATTTTACAGCCTGACATTTTTTTTATAAAAAAAGAAAATGTTTCTAAAATAAAAACAAGAGGATTATTTGGCGTTCCGGACCTGATTATTGAAATTTTATCTCCTTCAACGTCCGGCCTTGACTTTGGAGAAAAGCTAACTATCTATGAACAATATGGTGTTCAGGAATATTTTATTGTAGATCCCATTACAAAATTAGTTGACTCTTATTTTTTGAAGGGCGAAAAATATGCAACACAAAAAACCGTTACCGCAAAAATCAATTCTAAAATATTAGGAATAAAAATTTCTTTCTAAGCCAAAATTAATCCAACAAATCAGGCCTTCTTTCTTTGGTTCGTTCAATAGATTTTTCATTGCGCCATTCCTCAATTTTTCTGTGATTGCCGCCAATTAAAATTTCAGGAACTTTCCATCCTCTGAATTCTTCCGGCCGGGTGTAAACCGGCGGGGCTAATAAATTATCCTGGAAAGAATCAGTAAGCGCTGAGGTTTCATCATTTAAAACTCCAGGTATTAGCCTGCCAATTGCATCTGCCAAAACCGCGGCGCCCAATTCACCACCGCTTAGAACGTAATTACCGATTGAAATTTCTTTGGTGATAAAATGCTCCCGCACTCTTTCATCAATGCCTTTATAATGTCCACAGATCAGAAGCAAATTATTTTTCAAAGATAAATTGTTCGCCATCTTTTGATCGAAAAGTTCGCCATCGGGCGTTAAAAAAATCACTTCGTCATAAGTTGTTTTTTGTTGAAGAGATTCAATTGCATTTACGATGGGTTCTATCATCATTACCAGGCCTGCGCTGCCGCCAAACTGGTAGTCGTCAACCTGTCCATGTTTGTAATTGGTAAAATCTCTGAGGTTAAAAATATTTATTTCCAACAACTCTTTTTCCTTTGCTCTTTTCAAAATGGAATGAGCAAAAAAGCTTTCTATCAATTGCGGAACAACGGAGACGATATCAATTTTCATAAAAACAAATGTAGTATGGTTAACGGGAAAGAGAAATTTATTCATGAGTTGAATTTTATTCTAAATGCAAGAGAGTAAGAAAAACATAAATCGATTTTAAAATTTCTGTTAAAAAAAGTATAACTTACAATACCTAACGAAAACAAAGACTGTAATTGATGCATCGCTTAAAAGACAATAATAAGTTAGCCGATGAATTTTCCTTGCTGGCAAAAGGTGGTAATTCGGGAAAAGAAATCATTAGTAAAGATTGGACAAAAAATCAGATCGGACCTATTTCTGGTTGGCCTTCGGAGTTGCTTATTGCACTTGGTATTATTTTGTATTCGGAAATGCCTATGATTATTTTATGGGGGCCAGAATTAGTTTGTTTTTACAATGATGCTTTTTGTGACCGCGCGGATTATAAAGAAAAGAAAACCGGTGATATAGGGATTCCGGTAAAAGACGCATTACCGCAAATTTGGAAACAGCTAAAAACAGGTGTAGAAAATGTTTATGCGGCGATAGAATCCAACTCTGTTGAAATTTCCACTGCTGTTTCTTGTAATAAAAAACGAGAAGACACTTCAAACGACTTTTTTAGCTATAGCCCTTTGATAAATAGAACCGGCTCAATTGCAGGGGTATTAGCAATAGCCAGAGAGGGTTTTACTGAACCAACGGAAAAGAAAAGCAATGAATCCACATTGTCAGAAGAAAGGCTTAGACTCGCATTAGACGCTTCTGAAATGGCAATTTGGGAAGTTGACTTGCGGAATGATACGATTGAATACAGCAATAAACTGCTGGAAATTTTAGGGTATGATTTATCGAAGAAACTAACGCTTCACGACATTCGCGAACAGATTTACTTACCTGACAGACAGAGGGTAAAAGATGCCTTCAATGATTCTTTGCAAAATGGTAAATATAAATTTGAAGTGAGGGCAGTAAAACCTGGTGGTGCAATTATATATGTCCGCACAGCAGGCAAAGTTTTTTTTGATGACGCGGGAAATCCTTCAAATATTATCGGCACTCTTAGGGACATAACCAAAGAGGAAGAAAATCGGGAAGCGCTCGAAAAAAGTGAACGAAGGCTGCGCAGGTTAATTTTAAATGCGCCAGTAGCCATTGGTATTCTGGACGGCCCTGAATATCGTGTGGAAATCATGAATGAACTGGCGCTAACACTTATGGGTAAGACGGGTAAGCAAATGTTGAACAAACCTGTGCTTGATTCTATTACAGAATTGGATCCTGCATCTACCAAAGCATTGCTGGATTCCGTTTATTATACCGGAAAATCTTTTTCAGCATCCGAATTTCCTGTTAAGCTAAACAGATTTGGGAAGTTTGAAAAGGTTTATATCAATTTCGTATATCAACCTTTGGTCGATAGCCAGGAAAAAGTTTATGGAATAATGGTCGTTGGCATAGACGTTACTGAACAGGTAACCGCAAGGCATAAAATAGAAGAAAACGAAGCGCGGTTTAGGCTACTTGCTGATAGCATGCCCCAATTTGTATGGAGCGCGGACGAAGCAGGAAATATCAATTATTTTAATAAGGCCGTTTTTGATTATTCTGGATTGACAAATGAAGAAGTCCAAAACGGCGGATGGCTTAAAGTAGTGCACCCTGATGAAAAAAAAGAAAGCGTAAAACAATGGAGAAGGGCAGTTAGCTCGGGGAAGGATTTTACTTTTGAACATCGGTTCAGAAATTTTGAGGGACAATATAGTTGGCAGCTAAGTCGCGCCGTGCCGTTGCGCAACGAGGGTGGAAAAATTCAACAGTGGATTGGTACTAGTACTAATATTGATGATATGAAAGTTCAGGAGCAGCATAAAGACTTTTTTATCAGTATGGCAAGCCATGAACTAAAAACACCCATTACTTCGATGAAAGGATATGTCCAGATTTTACAAAGCATGTATGAAAACGGAGAAGATGAATTTTTAAAAAAATCTCTCGAAAGAGTGCATGTTCAAATTGAGAAACTTACCACTATTATTGGAGATCTTTTAGATCTGTCAAAAATAAGAAAAGGCTCACTTACTTTTGATAAACAGAATTTTGAAATAAATCTTTTGATACAAGAAGTAATAGAAGAAATGGAAGTAATTTATTCTTCTCATAAAATAATTTTTCAGAATAACGGTGATTTGCATGTGCATGCGGATAGGGAAAGAGTGTCGCAGGTCTTAATCAACCTTATTACTAATGCAATCAAATATTCGCCTAAAAAAGGAAATATAATTATCACATCGCAAATCAATCAAAAAATGGTAATGATCTCAGTCAAAGATGAGGGCATTGGCATTGAGAAAAATTTCCAGCGAAAAATATTTGAAAGATTTTACCGTGTGGAAGGAAAAAATGAAAAGACTTTTCCTGGTTTTGGAATTGGACTTTTTATTGCTTCCGAAATCATCAGGCGACATAAAGGAAGTATTGGGGTAGAAAGTGAGCCTGGAGAAGGTTCTATGTTTTATTTTTCGCTGCCATTAGCAAAAAAAACACGATCGTAAACGGTCGTAATTATTGCAAAAAATCATCCAACTTTCTTTTTTCTTTTTTGGTAGGACGGCCTTGTTTACTTTGTCTTTTACCAGTATTAAAAACAAACGCGCTCGATTGTGTTTTATCAATTGTTTCTTCCGGAGAGAGGTCTAGGTAATGCTTAATGGCTTCTTCGTATTTTAACCGATTATGAAGTAAAGATGTCACTTCAATTACCCATTTTTTATTTTCAGCTCTTATTTCATATTGGTCTCCTAACGCCACTGTCTTCGCAGGTTTTACATTAGCGCCGCTTAATTTTACTTTCCCCGAATCACAGGCATCCGCTGCCAAACTCCTGGTTTTGAAAATTCTTATAGCCCATAAATATTTGTCAATTCGTAATTTTTGATTTTCTGCCATACACAAATTTATTCCATTTATGTAAAAGTTAATGTAGGGTAAATCAGTTTGCTTATTTTTACCGGCAAATAAAAAAAATATATGAATTATAAACCCGGGAGAATTTTACTCATTATTATTTTTGCGATAGGCAGCTTTAATGCCTTTTCGCAATTTAGGCCCAAACGTGTTTATTGGACGAGCGATGGAAACAGCACTTTGTCTGTTCAGGAAGGGAATATTGTAAAAACTGATATCAAAAGTGGGGAGAAAACTACGATAGTTGACAGAACCCAATTAATACCTGCCGGTGCAGAGGCGCCTTTAAGCTTTAATATTTATAGTTTTTCTCCCGATTATAAGATGTTGCTGATATTTACCAATACTGCTAAAGTATGGAGATACCACACTCGTGGCGATTATTGGATTCTAAATGTGGCAAAAAAACAATTATTCCAGTTAGGCAAATCGCTGCCTTCCCAATCATTGATGTTTGCCAAAATTTCTCCTGATGGGAAAAATGCGGCTTACGTAAGTGGTCATAATTTATATGTGGAAGATCTTTTAACCCATAAAATAAAAGAGCTAACAGTAGATGGAACACGCAAATTTGTGAATGGAACTTTTGACTGGGTGTATGAAGAAGAGTTTGGCTGCCGGGATGGCTTTCGCTGGAGCCCCGA
>JBDTHD010000075.1:0-9488 GCA_039937075.1 Ginsengibacter sp.
ATATTATGAAATACTTAAGATTTTGTTTTATAGCTCTTATTATTAGTTGCAATTCCTCTACCAATGAGGCCCCCAAAATGGAAGGCACTTACCTGATGACTTCCCAAACCATAAACGACGGGAAAACGAAAACCAATTACACGCAGATAAAGCAGTTAAAAATGTACACGGACAAGTACGTAATGTATACCCAGGTGGATGCGGTTGATTCCGTTTCTCAATTTGGCGTCGGCTATTATACGTCCGATACCGGCGGCGTTACAGAGCATATCATGTACACTTCCAGCAACTCCACTTACGACAGCGCCGCGCGATCTTATAAATTATTAATTACAAAAACAGGCGATGGCTACAACCAGGTAATCCCGGACATCGTTATTGATAGCGCCAAATCAAAGCTTACCGAGGTGTATCAAACAGTAGGCACTGCACGAAAAGCGCCGCTGGACGGAGTATGGAAACAAACAAAATCTTATGATCTGAAAGGCGCTGATACAAGTTGGTACCATCGTACAGAATATAAAGCCTTTAATGATGGTTACTTTATGTTCGGATTAACTGATAAGGATTCGACCGGAAAAATTACGACAGGTATTGGTTTTGGCACTTTCGCGATGCAGGGCGATAGCCAGATGAAAGAAACAGATTTAAACTCAACTTATGCCATCATCGCCGGGCAAACGTTTATGATTGACGTAAAAATGGATGGTAACGATAGTTATCAGCAAGCGATTACGCATCCTGATTCTACAAAAACTGTGGAATTTTATGAACGATTAAAAGCGCCGAAATAATTTTTTCTACAAATCAGTCTTCTTCTTTTTCTCTTCCAAATAAAACACGCAATTCATCTTTTGCGTTTTCAAGAATTTTCTTTTGTTTTTCCGGAAGATTTTTGCCGTCGCGGTTGATGTAAAATATAAGCATCGACATGGCGGATTGATATGAACAGCCTTTCTTTCGATCACTTTGTTCCGCAGAATGTTTTAAAGATTCAGCAATCTTTTTAGAATCCTTCAGTGTAAATACGCCTTCTTTCAAATCCAGTGCGTCGCTGTGTTCCGTAACGTCCGCCGACCATTTTTTCCCGGACGATTCTTTTTTCTTTGCCATAGAAACGAAAGGGCAATGATAGTACCAACCTATTTTTGGACTGTCTATTGCAGTAAAGATGATTTCAAAAAGCCTTCAGTTACATTTGCGTGAAAACAGAAATATCGATTATGGTAAGAATGGGAGAATACAATATTTTAAAAGTGACAAAGGAAAAAACAATGGGTGTTTTCCTGGAGGATGGCGATGTAGGGATTTTATTACCGAAACGTTTTGTGCCTCCCAATACTCAAATAGGGGATGAGGTAGAAGCGTTTTTATATTATGATAGTGAAGACCGCCCGATTGCCACTACTCAAAAACCTTACGGCGTATTGGGAGATATTGTAAAGCTAAAAGCCGTAAGTGTCACTCACCAGGGCGCTTTTCTCGATTGGGGATTGATGAAAGATTTGTTTATTCCTAAGTCAAAAATAAAAAACTTCATGGTTGTGAATGGGGAATATTTGGTAAAAATTGTAATGGACGAAAAGACGGGGCGGCTCGCCGCAACAGAAAAATTAGAACCTTTTTTATCTAATGAAAACCTCACTATAAAAGAAAAAGATTTGGTCGATTTAATTGTCTATCGCCAAACTGATATCGGGTATGAAGTGATTATTAATAATGTGCACAAAGGTATTTTGCATAACAACGAAATTTTCAGGAATATTTCTATCGGCGACAGGTTCAAGGGATTTATTAAAAATATTTTACCGGAAAATAAAATTGATGTGGTCGCCGGAAAGCCGGGCTATGAAAGGGTAGAAGATGAGACAGAGAAAATCATAAGACTATTAAAAGAAAATAACGGTTACCTGCCTTATCATGATAAATCTTCGCCGGAAGATATTTATGGATTCTTTTCGATGAGCAAAAAAACGTTTAAAATGGTTACAGGCAATTTATACAAACAGCATAAAATATCTTTTGCCAAGACAGGTATTCAATTAATAGAAGCATAGTTTGTCCTACCAGTTATTTTTCTGGGTTTCATTCGTTCTTTCCGGGACAGGGGCAGGATTTGTTTTCCAATCGGCATCATATCTTACAAAAGTAGCAAGCCATACCGTTCTCGAAAAACGCATGAGCCACGGCTGCAAACCAAGGATTAAAACCGAATTAAAAATGAGCCAGTAGAATATGCGGTTGTCATCCGTCGAAATACCAATAATTATCCACCAGGCCAAAAAAGTTGCGATACTGATTACTACCGCAATTCCATAGCTTACGTAACCGCAACCGTAATAAAATCCTAGTTCCAAATCGAAATATTGCCCACAAACCTCGCACCTATCGTGCATTTTCATAAATCCTTTTGAATAAGCATTGCTCTTTACAAACATATCGCCTATCCTGCAACGCGGGCATTTGTTTTGTAATAAATTTAAAATACCGGGCTTTTCTGCGTCACGCTTTTTACTCATTCTGTTTTGTTTCTTGTTGCAAAATTAAGAATTTGTCAGGAGTGTGCGTTGATTAAAAACGCAGGAAATATGTGATCGCTCATCTGGAAACCACGGTTGAAAATTAAGCCAATTTGGTTTTATTTTTCAAGCCAATCTTATGTCCATACGTAGCGAAATACAGGATAAAAAGATAACACGGAACCATTATCCAGAAAGCTTGCTGATAACCAAAATGCTGACCAAGCGTTGCCCACAATTTTGGCAATACAGCGCCACCGGCAATAGCCACAACCAACAATGCGGAACCGGCTTTGGTAAATCTTCCCAAACCATTAATAGTTAACGGCCAGATGGCTGGCCACATAATTGCATTTGCCAAACCCAGTAAAGCAATAAATAATACAGAAGTATATCCCGAAGTAAAGATGGCCAGTAAGGCAAAAATAACTCCGAGTATCGCTGATATTTTTAGCGCCTTTGTTTGCGAAATATATTTTGGAATGGTTACAATACCGATTAAATAGCCAATCAGCATTCCAATCATTGTGTAGCTGGTAAAGTGTTTGGCAATGTCAAGGCTGATTCCAATTGAGCTTCCATAAATCTGGATAATATCACCCGCCATTACTTCAACACCGACGTAAAGAAATAAGGCAATAAATCCCATCCATAAATAGGGGAAGCTAAAAATCGTTTGTGTGTCACCGTTAGCTTCATCTTTTACGTCGTCTTCTCCTTCCGCTTTTACTTCAGGCAAATTAGAAAAATAAATAAACACCGCAAGTGCAACAAGCACTGCGGCAATAATTATATAAGGAATAATTACCCTTGATGCAAGCGCGTCCAATTCTATCGCTTTTTGAGACGCATCCAGTGTCTTCAGTTTTTCAATTAAGGCATCGGAATTTTTCAATAAAAAAGCACCCATTATTAAAGGCGCAAGAGCTCCGGCACCTTTGTTACAAATTCCCATGATACTCATTCTTTTTGCGGCGCTTTCCATGGGGCCAAGAATGGTAATATAGGGATTAGAAGCAGTTTGTAAGAGCGCCAGCCCCGTGCCGATTATAAACAACCCTGTCAGGAATATTCCATAAGTTCTTGTTTCGGCGGCGGGGATAAATACCAATGCGCCGATTGCCATACAAATCAATCCCCACATCATTCCATTTTTGAAACCAGTCTTTTTTAAAACCCACGAAGAAGGGAACGCCATCAATGCATAGGAAATATAAAAGGCAAAAGTTACCAGCACAGCCTGTGAAGTTTCCAACTGGCAGGCAATTTTTAAATACGGAATCAGCGTGCTGTTGAGCCAGGTTACAAATCCAAAAATAAAGAATAGAATTCCTATGATTACGATTTGCGGAGTGTAGTTTGGCCTTGAGTCTGTAAGCTTTTGCTCCATGGTAAAGTTTTAAATTGAAATGATTAGGTGAATGTAGAGAAATATCACTTAAAATCAATTGCATTACATGCTACAAACAAAAAGTATATGGTTTTCCGCCATTAATTTGAACTGTCAAACGTTTGCGTAAGTTTTTCGAATTCACATTATTTCACCTGGCTGATAAAAAGGTAAACCCAAAATAAAAATTACAGGTATTTGTTGGTTTGCTGATTCCAGTAAAAAACGATCAATAGTTTTTACAAAAAATAAAAATTATAATTGCACGACTTTATACTTTACAAAATCCTTATTATTTTCTGTTTCAGTATAGGCAATCAAAGCCGCATTTTTGTTGATGCTTTTTATAGTCGGAAAAGTCGCATTACCTGCTTCGGCAGTAATGTAATCTTTAACCGGATCTTTGCCTTCTGCATTTCTGATTTATATTCCGATGCGCGAAGAAGAAACATGATTCTTAACAAAAATTTCATTCCAAACAATGGCAAGATCTTTATCATTAATTGCAACAATCTGGCAATGCTTTGATGTAAGTACTAAAAGTCTGTACAAAAATGATAGAAGTTAAAAATATGGTTGCTAAAATTTTCAAATGGTCTTTGATAAATGCCTTTAATGAGCGCAAAGGTAAATTGGAAAAAATAAGAAGGGAGTTTTAAAATATAATCATCATCATCATAAACGATGATTAAAAATAAATTGTCCAAGAATCTCACGCATGTTCTCTAACTCTTTTAACCAGCTTTATTGCAAAATCCAATTGCTGTTTTTCAGTAAGATTGGTATTGTCTAATTCTATAGCATCCGCTGCTTTGCGCAAGGGGCTTATCTTACGGTTAGAATCGATATAATCGCGCATAGCAATGTTTGATTTTATTTCGTCTAAAGTAATGTTGGGATTTTTGTCAAACATTTCAGTATATCTTCTTTCTACCCTTACCGCTTCATTGGCTACCATAAATATTTTTACTTCTGCGCCGGGGAAAACAGTTGTACCAATATCACGACCGTCCATTACGATTCCTTTATTGTTACCGATCTTTTGCTGCACAGCTACAGCAAAAGATCTTACGTCTTCTAAAGCTGCAACGTCACTTACCTTTTCGGCTATAATCAAATCGCGGATAATGAATTCCACATTTTCGCCGTTTAAATAGATCTCTGTATTTCGGGAATGTTCATTTGGTAAAAATTCAAGAGAAATATTTTTTAAAGCATTTTGAATTTCCTTCCTGTCTGTCCAATTTACATTGTTACGCAAAAAATATAGCGTGATTGCACGGTACATCGCGCCGCTGTCAATATAGGTATAATGAAGCTTTTGTGCGAGTTGCTTTGCCAGCGTGCTTTTGCCACAGGATGAAAAACCATCAATTGTTATAATAATTTTTGGAAGCATCTGTACAAAAATCCGACAAAAAAAAGAAAGAAAAAAATTGTCTTTAAAAAAAATGCCAGCGTTTTTCGCTGGCATTTTTAATTTGATATTTTTAACTAATTACTATACTTCAGATTTTTTTTTATGTACAGGAATTGTTTTTACTTCAAAAGTAACTTTTGAATTTTCTTTATCCAGTGATGCTATTAAAACATCTCCGGTTTTAACGTGCATATTTAATATTTCCTCAGCTAAAGGATCTTCCAGGTATTTCTGAATAGCTCGATGAAGTGGCCTTGCACCGAATTGCGCATCATAGCCTTTCTCTGAAATAAACTTCTTGGCTTCTTCGCTTAATTCCAATTTTAATCCAAGATTATCTAATCTCTTGGTGACTCCCTTCATCAGAATATCAATGATTTCGTAAATATTTTGTTCTGTGAGAGAATTAAAAATTACCACATCATCTATCCTGTTTAAGAACTCAGGGCTGAATGTACGCTTTAATGCTTTTTCAATTACCGCTTTGCTGTTTTCTTCTGCATTTTGAATCCTCGACGCTGTCGTAAAACCAACACCTGCACCGAAATCCTTTAACTGCCTGGCACCAATGTTAGAAGTCATGATGATCATGGTGTTCTTAAAATCAATTTTTCTTCCCAATCCATCAGTGAGGACACCGTCATCTAAAACCTGCAAGAGAATATTGTAAATATCGGGATGCGCTTTTTCAATTTCGTCCAAAAGGATTACAGAATAGGGTTTGCGTCTAACCTTCTCCGTTAGTTGTCCGCCTTCTTCATAACCCACATATCCCGGAGGCGCTCCTATTAATCTTGAAACGGTGAATTTTTCCATATACTCACTCATGTCGATACGTATAAGTGAATCATCACTATCGAACATATACCTGGCCAAAGCCCTCGCCATTTCTGTTTTTCCAACACCTGTCGGCCCAAGGAATATAAATGTTCCAATTGGTTTTTTGGGATCTTTTAAGCCAACCCTGTTTCTCTGGATAGCTTTTACCACTTTGCTTATAGCTTCATCCTGGCCTACAACAGCGCCTTTCAGATCATCGCCCATTTTGCGAAGCTTGTCAGTTTCTTCTTGCACCATTCTTTTTACAGGTATTCCTGTCATCATGCTCACTACTTCTGCAATGGCCTCTTCATTTATCGGGTATCTTTTATTCCTGCTTTCTTCTTCCCAATCTGCTTTTGCTTTTTCAAGCTCTTCCTGCAAATGCTTTTCTGTGTCACGAAGTGAAGCCGCTTCTTCAAAACGCTGGCTTTTTACAACCTTGTTTTTTTCATGTTTTATTTCATCAATCTTTTTTTCAAGCTCTATCACTTCCTGCGGCACGTTAATATTTTTTAAGTGAACCCGCGCGCCTACTTCGTCCAACACATCAATTGCCTTATCGGGCAGCAGGCGATCCGTCATATACCTGTCGCTCAATTTTACACATGCTTCTATCGCTTCGTTGTCATAAATAACATTGTGGAAATCTTCGTATTTGCTTTTGATATTGTTTAGGATTTCGATAGTCTCGTCCACACTTGGTTGATCGACCAGCACTTTTTGAAAACGACGATCTAAAGCTCCATCCTTTTCAATGTACATACGGTATTCATCAAGCGTAGATGCTCCAATGCATTGAAGTTCGCCACGTGCCAGAGCCGGCTTAAAGATGTTGGAAGCATCAAGTGAACCGCTTGCTCCACCGGCGCCAACAATCGTATGTATTTCATCAATAAACAAAATCACATCACGGTTTTTTTCCAACTCGTTCATGATGGCTTTCATTCTTTCTTCAAATTGACCACGGTATTTTGTGCCTGCTACCAAAGCTGCCAAATCGAGTGATACCACTCTTTTGTCAAACAGAACACGACTCACTTTTCTTTGAATAATTCTTAAAGCCAGCCCTTCAACGATCGCCGTTTTACCAACGCCGGGCTCTCCAATTAAAATAGGGTTATTTTTCTTGCGCCGGCTAAGAATTTGAGATACACGCTCAATTTCAATTTCACGGCCAACTATCGGATCAAGGTTTCCCATTTCTGCGAGCCTGGTAATATCCCTTCCGAAATTATCCAGTACCGGGGTTTTGGTTTTGGTTTGTGTTGAAGTGCTTTTTGATGATCGTGATTGTTGTGAATATGATTTCTTTTCTTCTTCAAAATCTTCACTTTCTTCATCCTGAAAATCGGCTTTCGGATCTGTTTTAACGTAACCCAATTCACTCTTGAACATATCATAATCCACGTCAAACTGGTTTAAAATCTGCGTAGCGATATTTTCTTTATTCTTCAAAATAGAGAGCATCAGGTGCTCACTTTCTACCATTGGACTTTTATTGGTTTTAGCCTCTAAAACTGTTATCCTTATTACTTTTTCAGCCTGTTTGGTAAGTGGCAGCGAGTTGATGTTGGCAATATTTTTACCTGTTTTATCTTTTACGGCGAGTTCGATTTCTTTACGTAATTCATAAAGATCCACGTTAAGCGCTTTGAGGATTTTCATCGCGGTATTTTCGCCATCCCTTATCAGTCCAAGAACCAAATGTTCTGTCCCTATAAAGTCATTTCCCAACCGCAAAGCTTCTTCGCGGCTGTAAGAAATAATTTCTTTTACTTGTGTCGAAAAATTGTTGTCCATTTATTAACAATTTAATTTAATGCTTTTCAATAATGATAAGCCTGTACAATAATAATAAATAAATTCTATTAAATACGTTTAAAAGAACGCACAGGTTGTTAAAAAGTAAGTGAATAAAAATTTAAATTAATAAAAATGATTTGAAAATATATTTAAACGATTATGGCTTATTCTCTTAAATCGCCAGGCCTTTTTGATTAAAATTTTAAGTTCAAATCATTAATAAAAAAGAACTCTCTTCCTTTCCTTTTATATCTTTGAATAAATCCTTTGCATTCTTCTTATAAACTGAAAACATGAAAGTCAAAATTGATACCAAAGAAAAAATGCGCGTCATTACGATTGATGAGGAGAGATTGTCTGCTAATATGACAGAAGAAATAGAAAAAACATTCCTAAAATATCTGAAAGATTCGATTCCTAATATAATCGTAGATTTTAAAAATGTAGTTGAAACAGAATTGGGACCGGCCAAAACGTTGGCTTTAGTTCAGCAGAAATTTTATGAAGAAAATCACTCAATGGTATTTTGTAATTTGAACGCAGACGTGTCCGATTTTTTGGATAAACATGACTTGTTGGAAATACTGAACGTAACGCCGACGCAAAGTGAGGCGTGGGATATTGTGCAAATGGAGGAAATAGAAAGAGAATATCTTTAATGAACTTTCAATTTATTTGTGTAGGACTTTAGATGGTTTAGGAGAATTTAGGTGATTTAGTTATAACTACAAATATTAAACAATTAGTAGCTTTTTGAAATAATAAAGTTCAGAACAAAAATGTATAATAAGTTTACCCATAGAAAAACTTTTAAGTGATTGCCGTAACTATTTTAGGAAATAATTCTGCTATTCCTGCTCACAACAGGCATCCTACCGCGCAAATTTTACAAACGACCGAACAGGTTGTTCTCATTGATTGTGGAGAAGGAACGCAAATGCAAATGAAATTGTATAAAATTAAAAAAAACAGGATCAATCATATTTTTATTTCGCATTTACATGGCGACCATTATTTTGGATTAATTGGTTTACTCAACAGTCTCGCCTTAAATAACCGGTTGGATGATCTTCATATCTATGCTCCTGAAAAGCTAAAAGCGATTATCGAAATTCAAATGGATGTTGCCGGCACAGGATTTCCTTTCAGGCTTAATTTTCATAATATTGAAAACGAAGGAATTCTTTTTGAGGATAAGAAATTAAGAGTTGAGTGCTTTAAAGTAAATCACCGGATTGAATGCTGGGGATTTCTATTCAGGGAAAAGAAGAATAAGCGAAAAATTATATCCCGGCAGGTGAAAAATTTCAAAGTGCCAAAATCGTTTTATGAAAACCTGCATCGTGGCGAGGATTTTATTAATGAAAAAAATGAAGTGATTAAAAATGATATTCTCACCAATATCGTAGAGCCTGCAAAATCTTATGCATACTGCGCTGATACCGCATTTTATGAACCAATAGCTGAGAAAATAAAAGGAGTTGACATGGTTTACCATGAAAGCACCTATTTGGATGAACTTTCAAAAAAAGCC
>JBDTHD010000076.1:0-10408 GCA_039937075.1 Ginsengibacter sp.
CTTGCCGTAGCAATCATCCGGATCATATCCCAGATATCTACTTTTTGATTTCCTTCAAGCGGCGTTCCTTTTATTCTTACCAAAGCGTTAATAGGAACGCTTCCGGGATGTGAAGGCAACGTAGATAACGTGTGCAACATTCCAATCCTGTCATCATGAGATTCGCCCAAACCGATAATACCGCCACTGCAAACACTAATGCCCGCCTTACGAACATTTCCTAACGTTCTGAGGCGATCATCATAAGTACGCGTGGTAATAATGTCAGAATAATGTTCTTCCGAAGTATCCACATTATGGTTGTACGCGTATAAACCTGCTGCCTGTAATTTTTCAGCCTGGCTTTCACTAAGCATTCCCATTGTACAACAAACTTCGAGGCCTAAATCGTTTACTCCTTTAACCATATCAAGTACGCGATCGAAATCGCGGTTATCCCTGACTTCGCGCCACGCAGCACCCATACAGAATCTTGTTGAACCTGCATTTTTTGCTTTTTCAGCGTAAGCTAAAACTTCTTCTTTTTTCATCAAGGCCTGCACATCCACGCCTGTATTGTAACGTGCAGCCTGCGGGCAATACGCGCAATCTTCAGGACAACCACCTGTCTTAATGGAAAGCAAAGTGCATACCTGAACTTCACCGGTTTCCTGGTACTCACGGTGAAGTACAGACGCTTTATAAATCAACTCCAACAAAGGCGTATTGTATATTTCAGAAATTTCTTTTTTTGTCCAGTCGTTTCGTATTTGCATTTATACAAAAGGATTTATAATGGTTAAACTTTCTTCTATTTTCTGATTGTGCTGTAGGTCTTCCGAATATAAAATTGAACATTTATTTTCCAGCGCAGAAGCAATTATCAAAGAGTCGTAATAAGAGTACTGATATTTTTTATGAATATCTAATCCACCTTCAATTGTTTTAGTATTAATTGTCCTAACAGGTAAATAAAAAATAATTTCAGCTATAATTTTTTTTATATCGTTAAGTGATATTTCGAAACGCTTAATAAAAACATTAATTGATTCATTCACCACTTGAGTATTCAATAGAATTTCGTATTCTAGAGAAAGTATTTCTTGAGCAATCTTCTTTTTTCTATCATCCTGCATAGTATGAGCATAGATTAAAATGTTGCTGTCAATGAAATAACTATCTTTCATTAGCTTCTTCTCTGTTAAATTTGTAATTATCAAGTTTTACATTCGCAACGGTAAAGTGTCTGTTAGACCTGTTTTTATTTTCCCCATAGACATCTCCCATTTCAAAGGCGAATATTTCAACTTTTTTTCCAATAAAATTATCAGGAACTATCAATTCTATCTTATTGTTTTCAGGAACAACAATTTCTCTTATTGATTCCATAACTTAAACTTTTATCAAAAGTAACTCAAATTTATCTTTGGCGTCAAAGCTAAAACGCTTTCATAAATAAGCCGAATCGTATTTTCAACATCATTTTTATTGATCATTTCCACTGTCGTATGCATGTAGCGTAAAGGAAGCGAAATCAACGCGGATGGGCAACCATCGTTTGCATAAGCAAATGAATCCGTATCTGTTCCGGTGCTCCGGCTAACAGCAGCCAACTGAAAAGGAATCTTATTTTTTACTGCTACATCTTCTATAAAATCACGAAGCTTATTATGGACCGCAGGGCCGTAAGTTAATGAAGGGCCTTTGCCGCAAGCACATTCGCCTTCTTTATTTTTATTGATCATAGGAGTAGTGGAATCATGAGTGACATCAGTGATAATTGCAGCGTCAGGCTTAATCCTTCTTGCAATCATTTCCGCCCCGCGTAAACCAATTTCTTCCTGAACCGCATTGACAATGTACAAAGCATAAGGGAGTGTTTTTTTATTTTCCTTCAACAAACGGCCAACTTCGGCGATCATAAATCCGCCGATACGATTATCAAATGCCCGGCCGATTAAATTGTCATAAGCCAACTCCTCAAATCCTTCAGTATAAGTAACCATAGCACCCACATGAAGGCCTAAATCTTCGGCTTCTTTTTTATTTCTTGCGCCGCAATCCAGGAATAAAGTTTCTACTTTCGCCTGCTGTTCTTTTTCATTATTTCCGCTTCTGGTGTGAATAGCCGGCCATCCAAAAACTGCTTTTACCGGTCCTTTCTTTCCATGAATAATTACGCGGTGTGAAGGCGCGATCTGGTGATCTACGCCGCCGTTTCTTTTTAAATAAATAAATCCTTCTGGGTTAATATAATTTACAAACCAACTGATTTCATCTGCATGCGCTTCTATTACAACTTTAAATTTTTTATCAGGATTGATAACTCCAACCGCAGTTCCATAAGGATCAGTGAAAGTATTGTCCACATTACCTTTGATATAATTGAGCCACACTTTCTGTCCGTTCGACTCGGCGCCCACAGGGGCGGCAGTATTCATATATGTTTTGAGAAAATCCATTGATTTGTCAGAAATACTGAAGAGAGATTTTTTAATTTTTGCCATAAAATTTATTGGTATTTTTTTTAGTAATCAAATGCAAATTTAAAGCTTTAAGCTGAATAGGTATACCAGCAGAGACTGCAGCAGCATCATGCCATCGATGCCGGCAAGATAAATAAAATCAGAATTTGTTTTTTTTGTTCTTTGAATTATTATTAATGTAACTATTGCAGAAACAAGCATCGCTATAAAAAATAATAATTGCGGAGCATACAAATATTGGAATAAAGAAATAACTAAAAATAAGGCCAAAAGAATATAAGATAAATTATAACAATTTCTTTTGCCGATTGCTACCGGTATTGTGTTGATTTTTTCTTTATAATCTATCTCAATATCCCTAAGATCAAAAAGTAAACAAAGAATAAACATGAAAATAAATCTTTTGCCAAACACAAATAGAAAAAGAACATTGTCATGCGGAATTGTATTTACCGGAAACCATACAGTTATCAGCGTCCACAAAAGGGATAACGTAACTATTTTTAAAAAACCATAATCTTTAATTCTTCTTTTTTTACCAAAAGGAAGAAAAGGAAAAGAATATAAAAATGAAATAGCACCTAGACACCCAAGAATGAGGAAATGTTTTAGATGAAAAGTAAAAAAACTAGTGAGTATCAAAAGACCCCCTATAACCAACAAAAAAGAATGAGCGTTTTTATTATTCATCGACCATCTTAATCGCTCAGAATTTTTAACCGCTTTTTTTTTCGTAGAATAATGAAGATTGTATTGCAGCAAAGTAGCTCCGAAAACAAAACAATAAAAGCTGAAAGAATTTAGGGGCAGGCCCAATAAAATATTCGTTTGGACACAAAAACCCACCGCGCACATAGCAATAAAAATGCTGCTGAATAAAATAAATTCCAGTAGTTTTTTCAGATGCACTTTTTTTATTGATAAATAATAACAATCGGAGGGGAAGATACCGTGTCGCTTACATGATTGGCTTTATCCTTTATTGCAAACCTAAAAATTGCCGTATCATTTCTTTGACATTGCGGTGCAATATTGACGTAAGGATAAGTAACTAAAAAATCTCCTTTTTCATTTTTAGAAGTAGGAAATGCAGGAATTGAATCCGTTTCAGCAAAACTGCTGCCAACGCAAGTTGGTTCATATTTTTCGATATACATAGAACCTGCAAGATCTCCTTCGCCATCTGTAAAGGATAACGTAAATTGAATTTGCTGGCCATTGGTAAGAACCTTTGTATTTACCGATTTAAACGTCAGTGATGGCTTTGAATCAAATTTATCTTTTTTGCAACTTGAAAAAATTACAAATAAGATTATTGAAAATAAAACGGCGTATCGCATCTTTGTAGTTTATTTCTTCAAAAATAATTATTAAAAACTGAATAATAAGTTAGAAATAGCAGAATGGGAAAATAAAATCTTTAATGCCAGTTATTATAATTTTAGTGAATTGGCTTTAAGAGTATTTAATTTCCAGTACGACAATAACAAGTTGTACCATACTTACGTTGAATCAATTGGAGTTTCCAGGAGTTCTGTTGACCGCATTGAAAAAATTCCATTTTTACCCATTTCCTTTTTTAAGACAAAGGAAGTAAAAACAACCACGTTTGAACCTGAAATTATTTTTGAAAGCAGCGGTACCACCGGCTTAGAAACCAGCAGGCATTTTATAAAAACCGCTGAACTGTATCGAAAAAGTTTTTTAAAAGCATTTAATTTATTTTACGGAGATGCCAGTCATTGGTGCATCCTGGCGCTGCTTCCCGGATACCTGGAAAGAGGGAATTCCTCGCTCGTCTACATGGTTGATAATTTGATAAAAAGAACAAATAATGAGGGCAGCGGGTTTTATTTAAATGATCTTGATAAACTTTACCAGGCTTTGGTGCATAACGAAATCGTTGAAAAACCTACTTTGTTAATCGGTGTGACGTATGCGTTACTCGATTTTGCCCAAAATCATCAAATGAAATTGAAAAATACTTTCGTGATGGAAACCGGTGGGATGAAAGGAAAAAGAGAAGAAATGACCCGTGAAGAAGTACACGAAATATTACAAAGCAAATTGGGTTTGTCAATCATTCATTCAGAATATGGAATGACTGAATTGCTTTCGCAAGCATACTCAAATGGAAATGGAAAATTCCGGTGCCCGCAGTGGATGCAGATTTTAATTCGGGAATACAATGACCCCTTCGCAGTAAAATCTGAGCCGAATGATTCAAAATCTTTAAATGGCCTCATCAATATTATAGATCTCGCTAACCTGTATTCATGCAGTTTTATCGCCACCGACGACGTCGGAAGATTATACAAAAATAACAGTTTCGAAGTATTAGGAAGAAGGGATTCAAGTGATTTACGTGGTTGTAGCTTATTGACAGTGTGAACAGCGATGGGGCATGGCAGTAAATAAACAAAAAAGGTTGATTTTTATTTTAGCACAATAAAAAAAGTTTGAGCCATTGGGCTCAAACCTTTTTAAAAACATAGAATATTTTTCTTTTAATGTTTATCTCCTTTCACTGCATCTTTTGTATCCTTTGCCGCTTTTCCCACTGCTTTCCCCGCGTCACTCGCCGCATTGCCCACTGCTTTACCAGCATCTCCAACCGCATTACCTACCTCTTTACCAGCATCCCCAGCTGCATTACCTACCGCCTCGCCGGCTTTACCCACCGCGTGTTTAGATGAGCCCCATGCATCTTTAACTGCCTGTCCCGTTTTATCAATAAAGTTGCCGCTGTGAGTTACCACTTCTCCATTTTCAAGCCTGACAGTATTGTTGTCTTTTTTCACATCTCCATTTTTATAAACGACAATGCCATTATCCAATTTCATATCATCGGACACATCCGACCAATCGTTTCCTTTATAAACCATCAGATGTCCATTTTTGTAAATTACATCTCCTTCAGCCGGAGTGTAAGTTGAAGTTGTTGTTGTGGTCGTGGTAGTCATCGTCATCGTTGTATCAGCGGGCGCGGACGTATTATTATCGGTCGATGTATTACTGTCGGCCGTTCCTGAATTGTTACAAGCCGTAAATAAAACAGCCATACCTGCGATTAAAAAAATTCTTTTCATGATTATAGATTTAAATAGTTTAAAAAAATTCCTATACCTATAAGAATTAGAATCCTATTTAATGAAATCATCATGCCAGAAATGAAATAAGATGAGATCACCGCAACAAAATCCATTGAATGACTATTTTACTTTTTGCCTTCTTTGCATCAGCTCGCGCCATGTTGTTAGTATAAAATGATTGTCTTTAAGAAATTTTTTAAAGCCAGGATCCAGCATGGCGAGCATGTCGGCTTTTCTTTTATCTCCGCTATCTGTTATCTCAGAAAATATTGGAGAAGGATCAGTGCAATGCATAATTACCATGGTAACTCCTGGTTTTAATTTGATCATTGTTTTTTCATATAAATTGATTCTCCATTTGGTCAAAGCTGCATCGTTCTTTGCCATATCAGCCGGAGGGTTCCAGTCATAACTGTAATTGTGCAGGTCATCTAAAACCGGCAATCCGCCGGCCCAGATAGTTTTACCAAGGTTTTGAAAATACTTTACCTGTTCATTCGTGATATGCATTTCGTCTGCAATCCAGGTGTCGTTGCCTCCCGGAAACATTACCGGAATTTGCTTTTCAATTCCTAATTGAATATATTTTTGAAGAAACGCGGGGTTTGCAAATAAAGTTCCCATGTGCGAATCCATGTGAGTCGGATGAAATCCCATTCTTTCTGCCCGGCTTAACTGCGAACGAATTTCCTTATCTACTTCATCGGCAGATGCATGCTTAACCACATCGGCCACGTCACCCCAAAAACTTCCGGTAGAATCAGTTAATCCCGGAACTACGGCGGCTCCTGCTAATGGACCCCAGCGATAATCTTTCCATTCAGAAGTAAGCGTGAGATGTAAGCCGGCGTCAATCTCTGGGTGCGCTTCGATATACCTGATAATTTGAGGAACCCAGGGACAAGGCATCATTACGCTGGTAGAATTGGCAATGCCTTTCGCAAATACCTTTTCAATTCCCCGATCTGAGCTTAGTGACATTCCTGCATCATCCATGTGAAGAATAATTACCCGAGCATCTTTTGGAAAACCAAGGCGTTCAGCATAAGTAGAATCCTGGGCTTTTGAAGTAAAAGCAATACCAAATAATAATAAAAAGAAGAGATATAAATTTTTCATAAAGCAATTTTTTCGGAAAATTAAGAAATGCCGTCATTATTATTAATTTTATTTTTAATAAATCCTTGTAAAACGATATGATTGTGCTTAAAAGAAAACATTCATGCATAAGCGTTATACCGAATATTCTTAACGAATGGGAATAGGAATTGTAATTATTTCTTCGTTTACTCCAATCATTTAAAAAAAACTGACTTACCCAATGGCAAATAAAAAACCCCCACAAAATGCGGGGGCGGCGTTCTCAGAGAGTATGGCTTTTCTCATCTTCTTTCGTAATTTCCAGAACCGTATGCATAACCATTGTATTCCCTTTTAAGCCGGAAAAGTTGATGATCTCTTTGTTTTTCAGCATCGCGGAAGGCCACTCTCTTTTGATGACGACTCATGTAGCGATTGTTTTGAATGGACACCACCATCATATTGTAGTCGCGATTTATTCTTTCAAACTTAATTTGTTTCTGATTTGCGTATTCATAATTTGAATTTTGATGGCCATAATATCCATTATTTGTAGACGCATAATTGCCAGCTTTACCGTAATCATCATGATCGCCATAATGGCTTTGGGCATGGGCGGCGGTAAAAATACCTGCTGAAAGCAACAGCGTAAAAATCTTTTTCATAATTATTGTTTTTAAATGTTTAAAAATGTATTTCGGTAATAAGATAAAAAATTGTTTACCCGGTTTAACTACAAAATGTTAATAGATTTGAATTAAAAAAACCAAGCCAATTAAAAATTTTTTCACCAAGTTGGTTTTCATAAAATTTTTACTTTAACCCTAAAAAATTGCATTTATATTATTGTAATTTTGTCGGAGATTAATTATGGATACAACATTACCTTTTACACTTGAATCAGAGGAAACAGACACGATTGTAGTAGATGGAAACAATTGCCAGTTGATTGTTTGGAATGATGAAGTAAATACTTTTCAATGGGTGATTGATACTTTAATTGCAGTTTGCAAACATACTGCTGAGCAAGCTGAGCAATCCGCAATGATCATCCATACAAAAGGTAAATACGCTGTTAAAGAAGGTTCTTACAATTCCTTAAAACCTATGCGCGATTCAATAACGGAACGCGGAATCGGGGCAACCGTTGAAGAACTTTCTGAAAGATAACTGACCTTACATTCCTTACATTTAATTTCCCTGGTTTGAGTGACGATTCCATTTACGATTTTCCAGACGTGGCTTCCGCAGATGAAAATGGGCTTTTGGCTATTGGTGGAAATCTTTCATCGGGTACCTTAATAAAAGCTTATTCCAAAGGAATTTTCCCGTGGTATAATCCCGGTGAAATGGTTCAGTGGTATTCACCAGATCCGCGATTTATCCTTTTCCCAAAAAAAATAAAAATAAGCCACAGCATGAGAAATGTTTTCAATAAACATTTCTTCAAATTCACGGTTGACAAGGCTTTTACGCGGGTAATACACAATTGCAGAATTTCCAAAAGAACCGGAGAACCAGAGACATGGATCGGCGATGATATCGAAATCGCTTATACGGATCTTTTTAAAAAAGGACTGGCTCACAGCGCTGAAGCATGGCAAAATAACGAACTAGTTGGAGGCCTTTACGGCGTGCTTTTGGGAAAAGTTTTCTTTGGAGAAAGTATGTTTGCAAAAAAAAGTAACGCAAGCAAATTTGCATTTATCAAATTAGTAGACGTGCTGCAAAAAAATGGAATTGAATTAATAGATTGCCAGGTTTATACAGAGCATCTGGAAAGCCTTGGAGCGGAGTTTATTCGCAGGGAAGAATTTATGACCATGGTGAAAAGATTAATAGCAAAATGAATTATTTTTTTCAATTTCAATATTTGGATTGCTCAGGTTGTGCAACACTTCGCACAAAATTAACCAGTCATCAATGAAATTGGCCAACAACAAGGTAGTTGCCCACCGTGGCGCATGGAAAAATAACCGCCTTCCTGAAAACTCTATTGCTGCCTTAAAAGCTGCGATATCACAGGGATGCGCGGGCTCTGAAACGGATGTACACATGACGGCTGACAGTGCTTTGGTTATCAACCACGACAATGAATGGAATGGCCTGACTATTCAAAAAAACAATTTGACCGATCTGAGAAAAAAGAATCTTTCGAATGGCGAACCGCTTCCACTGTTGCAGGATTTTCTGTCAACTATCACACATCAGAAAATTACAAAACTGATACTTGAAATAAAACCTTCGGTACAGGGACAAGAATGGTCCAACGCCACCGTGCAAAAAACAATTGCCCTGGTAAAAAAGATGAACGCCGAGCCATGGATTATATATATCAGTTTCGATTACGAAATGTTGAAAGAAGTTTTAAGATTAGAGCCTTCGGCTAATACACAATATCTCAATGGCGATAAGACTCCTGAACAATTAAAAGCTGATGGGATAAAGGGCGCCGATTACCACTATTCAGTTTTTAAAAAACATCCCGAATGGATAGCATCTGCCAAAGAAAATAATATTGATCTTGATGCATGGACAGTAAACGAAGAAAAAGACATGAATTGGCTTTTGGAAAATAGGTTTAATTTTATTACCACTAATAAACCTGAATTGTTGTTTAAAATAACTAAGCAACCCGCTGTAGATAAGAAATAAACATTTGATTTTTGCTTACCAAACTTGATTTTAAAAATTCCAGTAAACGAACAAATATGTAAGATTTTTATTTTGCATTCAAAAAAACGCTTAAAAAAATATCGCCTTAAAGTGTCCTCAATTCCTGCATCAAAGACTTCTGCATCTCTCCGTCCCAATGAACCGGATTTCTTTGTCCGCCGGCCCAGGGACTTGGCGACCAGATAAAGTTTTCTTCTGTAATTCCTTTTGTGATTTCACTTACCAATTGTGAATATCTTAGTGGATAATTATTGTGTTCATAATAGCCACTTCTTGCTGAAGAATATTAACTTTTTAATGGAGCGGCTTCACCAAAATCTACCTTTATAACGGATATGCCTAAACGTAAAATCGCTTTTATCTTTTTCGTGTACCATTCAATTGTTTCAGGATTGGAGAAATCAAGAATCGCATTTTCTGTGGCCACATTTCCGTTTCCATCTTTTATATATAACTTCTTTCTCACCACCTCATTAAAGATTGGGTTCAATGAAGCGAAATAAGAAATTTGCCAGATTTAAGGAATTTGGATTGCTGAGACATTCGAAGTTGGGTTTAGAATGTTTAAAGAGGTTTAGAATAGTTGAGCCTTATCATTTTATCTGAAGAATTTCAATTCCATAAGCAGGGAGTTTCAACCTTATTTTTTTTTCATAAAAAACAGGAATGGTAGTCCCGCTTAATACATTTATATTTTTATTTTCAAAATTAAAAGTTGTGTCTGTAATATCCGATTGTTGCGGCGAAGCAGAAAGATTTACAGCAACCAAAATTGCTTTTACAGAATCAAATCGTTGAAAAGTAAACACAGAATCGTTAGTATTGACAAGGGTTTCATAATTTCCGGTAAAAATAACAGGATTGCTTTTTTTTATCCTAATCATTTTTTTGTAGAAATTATAAATTGAATTAGAATCCGGTTTTTCTTCTTCCAAAGAAATACCATCGTTAGGTTTTGCGTAACGATTATCCCACCAGGGACCGGAATTTTTATACCATAATGCCATGCCTTTTCCGGTATCCGATTTATACCATTCAAATGCTTCACGATCCGGGATTTCGTTGGCATCTGTCATTCCCCATTTTTTCCATTCG
>JBDTHD010000077.1:0-12352 GCA_039937075.1 Ginsengibacter sp.
TGTATTTATTAACTACGCTGATAAAGCCAAATGAGGGGCAAATATTTTATGACGATGTCAACGTTAATGAATACAACCGGGATTCTCTTTTGAGCCAGATAGGCCTTGTTTTCCAGGACAGCATTATATTTAATCTAAGCCTTCGCGAAAACATTGCTTTTAATTCGGAAGTAACGGAAAGTGATCTTCAAAAAGCGATTGAAACGGCTGAGTTGGATGGCTTCATAAAAACCCTTCCTGAAGGTTTAGATACAATTGTTTCCGAACGTGGCTCCAGCCTTTCCGGCGGACAAAAGCAACGCATTATGTTGGCGCGCGCTTTGGCAATTAATCCAAAAATATTATTGCTTGATGATTTTACCGCAAGAGTAGATACCATAACTGAAGAAAAGATATTTCAGAATGTAAAACAGAATTATCCTGGAATAACGTTGCTTTCGGTTACCCAAAAAATTAACCCCGTAAAAGATTATGACCAGATTATCGTGATAATGGAAGGCGAATTAATCGCACAAGGAAAACACGATTTTTTAATGCAAAATTCACCTGAATATGTCCAGATTTACCAGTCACAAAAAAGCACAACGGATTTAGCGGTCGCATAATAATTAAGCAAGAACAAATTTGATTTAAGAAAAATGGATTACAATCTCTATAAAGAAAATAAAACTTCTACAGGCTCAGCATTCAGAAAGATGCTCCAGTTTATGAAGGGCGAAAAGCGGAATTTAATAATTGCTTTTGCAGTAATGGCTTTAAATTCCGGGCTTTCGATGCTCACTCCTTACCTCATAGGTTACACGATTGATCATTACATCCAAACAAAATTATTCCACGGGTTATTGATATTCTGCGGATTTTTATTAGCCATCTATATTGTTTCTGCCGCCACGGATTATTTGCAGACAAAAATTATGGGAAGCATTGGGATACGCATGCTGTATAGCTTGCGCAATGCGGTTTTTAATAAAATACAAGGGTTGCCCATCGCATTTTTTAACCAGAACAAAGCAGGCGATTTAATATCAAGAATTAATAATGACACGGATAAAGTAAACCAGTTTTTTTCCCAATCCCTGATGCGTTTTGTGGACAGCATTTTTACCATGTTGGGCGCCGCTATTTTTCTTTTGGCTATCAAGGTGGAGCTTGGCGCCGCGGCTTTGGTTCCATCGGTTTTTATTTTAATTTTTGTAAGCATCATTTCGCCATGGGTGAAAAAAAAGAATGCAGCAAGTTTGAAAAGTACCGGTGGACTAAGTGCTGAAATACAGGAAGGACTTGGAAATTTCAAGACAATCATTGCTTTTAACCGCCGGGATTATTTCAGGAAAAAATTTAATTCGGCAAATGGAGTCAATTACAAAGCCTCGGTAGGAGCGGGTTTGGTGAACAATATATTCGCGCCGGTATTCACTTTGTTTTCTAACATCGCCCAGTTAATAGTTTTAGCCTTTGGTATTTATTTAATTTCAAAAGGAGATTTCTCCATTGGATTGTTAATCAGTTTTATCGCATACGTCCAATATTTTTATCAGCCACTACAACAACTTGCCACACTTTGGGCCAGCTTTCAAACTGCTATGGCTGCATGGGACAGAATTTCTGTTATTTTAAATTTAGAATCTGATATGCCGCAAAAAACAGGAATTGTTTCTAATCCAAAAAATCAAAATGGAACTTTGGTAGATTTCAAAAATGTTTCTTTTAAATATCCCGGAGGAAAAGAAGTTTTACATAATATCAATTTCAAATTGGACAAGGGAAAAACGTACGCTTTTGTTGGGCCAACCGGCGGCGGAAAAACGACAACAGCTTCTTTAATTTCAAGATTGTATGACCCCACAGAAGGAGAAATTTCTTTAAGTGGGAATGATTTAAAAAGTTATGATGCAGCGGAACTCAGTAAAAAAGTTGGGTTCATTTTACAGGAACCTTTTTTGTTTAATGGCACGGTACGCGATAACATTTTATATGGAAATGAGTCCTATAAACTTTTTGATGATCAACAGTTAAATAAGGTTCTTCACGAAGAAGGTTTGGGAAATTTAGTAGATAGGTTTGAAAATGGATTGGATACCAAAATCCTGTCGGGTGGTGAATCTATGAGCCTGGGAGAAAAGCAGCTAATCGCTTTTATAAGAGCCGTTTTGCGCAAACCTGACTTATTAATTTTAGACGAAGCCACCGCTAATATTGACACGATAACAGAAAAACTGTTGGAAGATATTTTGGAAAAATTGCCTCCTGATACTACCAAAGTAATCATTGCGCACCGGCTGAATACAATTGAAAATGCAGATGAGATATTCTTCGTTAATTCAGGCGAAGTAACTGCTGCGGGCAATTTTGATAACGCATTAAAACTTCTGCTGGAAGGCAAAAGAGAAAGTTAGAAATGATAAAAGGTCCACAAAAGTGTGGAACATTTTTAATCAAAAAGAGTATCCTCGTTTCTACGGTAATATATTTTGTCGGTCATGAATTCTTCTGTGGCCAACAACGCTGCATTCGGCATTCTTTCATAAGCTTTTGAAATTTCAATCTGCTCTTTATTTTCATGAATCTCTTCAAGGCTATCTGTGTGGCTCGCAAATTCTTCAAGCTTGTTGTGCAATTCTTCTTTTATAGCAATATTTATTTGATTCGCCCTTTTTGCAATCACTGTAATTGATTCATACAAATTGCCGGTTTTGTTTTTAACATCAATAAGATTTTGAGTTTCTACCACGTTACTGGTATTACTATTCTGTTGGCGCCTTAGCTTGCTCATTTTGTATTTTTTTAATATTAGATTGACTTAAATTTTTATATTCTTCAGCTTGCTTTAATAAATCACTATTGGGATAGCGGTCGGCAAAGTCGAAATATTCTGCGGTAACCTTTGTATACCTTTCTTGCTGTTTCTCAAACATACTTAATTTGGCATATTCATAAAATGATTTGACAGCCATCAACATATATGAATCTCCTTCGGCAGATTCAGGGTATGCATTTAAAAGGTTGGTAAAAGCGATTCCCGCAGCCTGGTACATTTGAAGATTAAAATAAAGTTTGGCGGCGAGGTAATCTTTTTCTTCCAGTTTTTCCCTGCATTGTGCAATTATCTTGTTGGCATCGGCAACCCGCGAAGAATTAGGATAAATATTTATAAAGCCCTGCATCATTCCAATCGCTTTATGGGTGTTGGTTTGGTCTAACTGAACATTGGGCGACTGTTTATAAAAAGTAAGCGCATGCATGTACGCTATTTCTTCTGCCCGGCTACTATTAGGAAATACGCCGAGAAAACCTTTAAAGAGATTTTCCGCATCTTCATAATTTTTTTGATAGTAAGAACAGTAGGCATATTTATAATACAAATCTTCAAATTTATCTGAACCTTTAAAAACCGGGAATAATTCTTCATATAATGTTTGAGCTAGCCTGTAATTTTTTGCAGTGTAGTATTCATCTGCTTTTTTAAGCTTATACTCGTAGTCAGTGCTTTTAAGAATCCTTGAAAACTGGGTTGAACAACTGGCCAACATCATTAGGGGAATGAACAATAAAGCAAGATATTTCTTCATAAAGAGCCGCAAAATTAAGTGAATTTAGACAAAAATGTGTTTTAAATTGATGCAGGCAAAATCAATGGAGTTAATATTTTGATAATTGAAATAAAAAACCCTTCCGATTATCGGAAGGGTTTTTGGAATGAAATCTATTTAATTAATTTGCTTTGATATCTACAGTATTTACATCGCCACCACCCACGTTACAATTGATAGTAATCCTGTCTGCACTTATTCCTTCTTTTTCTGTAAGATAAGTTTTAATAGCATCTGTTCTTTTATTGCAAAGAGCCTGTGAAGCTTTAGAAGCGGCAGGATATCCTGAAATAGTGATAGAACATGCAGGGCTGTTTTTCAGTTGGGAAGCTACTGCTGCCAACATTGCTTTAGCATCGTTGCTAAGTACCACACTTTTGTTTCTGAATGTAATACTTGGAAGATTGCTGATATTGCACGCACTGGCAACAACCATAGAATCTCTTATGTTTTTACAGCAATCAGGTTCAGGGCATTTACCTACGCCGTCCGCATCTACTGGCTGGCACTGAGTTGGAGTGATTAACTCTTTATCCTTACAATCAGGAACACCATCACCATCGGTATCTCTTGAAACACCGTGACTATCAACAGGGCAACCTGCAGGCGTGTTTGGTTCTCTGTCAAACTGGTCTGTTACGCCATCTCCATCGGCATCAGGCAAAACCGGTGTTGGTATCTTCATGTGTTTAGGATTATTAATTTCACTATATGCGTAGTCAAGTGGATTAACCCACCAAAGTGGCTCAACCGATTTAGATCCAACATTGAAATTTAATCCTACTGAGAGATAATTATAACTATCAAAATCGCGGGTTTGAGCAGGGTCGCCAAGCGGATGTTCCTGCCATTCCTGTCCATCTAATAAATCGTCTTTGGTTAAAGTTAACCTGTCTTCAATTGCAAGATTGATACGGTTGCTTAATTTGAAAGCGATGCCTACTAAACCTGTTGCTGTAGCCCTCAATGGATGACCGCCCAAAGTTGCCTTTGTATTGTCTTCATTTTGTGCAGGAGTAAATGGCACACCCTTTAGCAAAGTTTTCAGCGCATCACGCGTCTTTTTTCTATCACCGTATTCATTTACCGTTTGCTGAATGGAACTAAAGCTTTGCGGAACCTGCACTTGTGCATTATAAACCGTTGCACCTACGCCGAGACCCGCGTAAACGACCATCCCGGTCTTCTGCTTATGAAACCTAACGTTATTCAAAGTAACAATACCTTGTAATGAAAGATCCTGCACTGTAGTTTTATAATTATAATATACAGGGTCATGATTAGCTGCATTAAATGCAGACCATACCGGGTTATTTGAATACCCATAAGAAGGTTTCCAGTTCAATCCCATGGCCTCGCCATATACATATTGGGCTCGTAGAGAAAAGACATAACCTAATGCCTTACGTATATGTACTGCAAAACCACCTGTTGGTAATTTTGATGAAACATCTCCGCTGATGGTAAACAAGCCACCAGAAATACCTATTTCAGTCTGGCTCCTGGGTTTTGCAGGAAAATCGTACACGTTGTTCATGAATTCATTCTGTTGTGCTTTTCCCTTTGAGGAAATTACACTTGAATCATAAACATTATAAACACTGCTGTCCTGTGCGAAACAAGAAAAGCATAAAAGGGAAAAGATTCCCATAAACATTACTTTGAAGATTTTTGGCATAACATTTTAGTTGAGGGTTTCAAAAATTAGAATTGATCGGGAGCAAAAATATCAATTGATTGTGATAGTTCAAACTTTTTTTTTAGCATTTTATTAAACTTTTGAATATTTATCTAATAGATAATTTTCTATAAACGAACCATTAAAAAATGACAAATTAACTAAATTTCTAAAATTGGTTAAATAATAAAGATAGAAACGAAATAATCCAAAGGATATTTTGTACCTCCTTATACTCTCTCAACAGGTAGGTCAATATTTTAAAGATTCAGGCATTATAAATTTAAATCTATCTGAAATGTCAAAACTATGAATTGCGAAAGATATCAGTGAGCCAACAAATAACCACGATTTTTATTTTGTATCCATGTTTTAAATGAATAACAAATTAGAAAAAGAAAAGGAGGATTAACTGCTATGGAAATGGAATATAAAGATTATTGGTTAAAAAAATAGAGATAAAATATTATTTTCAATTTATGGTTTGTTTGAAAATGTTGAGAAAGAAAAAAGAAAAATGATAATACATTTACAGAAATAGTCCCGAGCAGTGAGACCATTTGGAATGATTCTATGATAGACGAGACGGCAATGGCAGACAAGCCAAATCAAACAATAAACGCGGCGTTATTTAAAAGGAATTAAAAGGGTTTTGGAATTTTACCCGCAAGGAAAATATTTTGACTACATTCAAAAAGGCATGAATTTTTTGTGAATGACGAAGCATTGGTCAAGCGAAATAAGATAATTTAAAAAAATAAAAAATGAATTTTTTGTGCGTTTACTGCCAAAAAAAATACCGCGAAAGATGAATCGGTCAGTTTTTCGCAATGAAATAAAAAGAAAAATGACTTGTAATAATTGAAAAAAATAAAGACTATGAAACTATCACGCTATAATTTAAAAAATATAATTTCTGAGAATATACCTGTTCCGGACGACGAGATTCTTGGATTGCCCGAAAAGGTTTTGCAGTTTGGCACAGGAGTATTGCTTCGCGGGCTGCCGGATTATTTTATTGATGCGGCCAATAAAGTCGGCATTTTTAATGGGAGGATTGTTGTTGTAAAATCAACTTCAAAAGGTGATACTACCGCGTTTGATAAACAGGATGGCTTGTACACGTTGTGTGAACGAGGGGTTCGAAATGGGCAAAATGTTGAAGAGGATATTATTTGTTCCGCAATCAGCCGTGTTCTGAATGCTCATGATGAATGGGGAGAGGTTTTAAAATGTGCCCAAAATGAAGAATTGAAAATTATTATTTCCAATACTACAGAAGTAGGAATTCAGTTGGTAAAAGATGATATCAGTAAAAATCCGCCGATTTCTTACCCGGGAAAATTGCTGGCATTTTTATATGAAAGATTTAATTATTTTAAGGGGAGCAAGGAAAGTGGATTGGTAATTATTCCTACAGAATTGATTTCTGAAAATGGTAAAAAATTAGAATCCATTGTATTGGAACTGGCTCATCTGAATTCACTCGACGATCAATTTCTTGAATGGCTTGAAAACAGTAATTATTTCTGTAATTCTTTGGTGGATAGAATTGTTACCGGTATGCCGGAAAAGAAAACCAGGGAGGAATTGGAAGGTAAATTGGGTTATACAGATGACCTTTTAATTATGTCGGAAATTTATAGTTTGTGGGCGATTGAGGGTGACCAGAATATTAAAAATATTTTATCATTTGCAGAAGCGGATGAAAGTGTTGTAATTGAACCTAGTATTGATTTGTATCGTGAATTAAAATTGCGTTTGCTTAACGGGACACACACGTTAACGTGTGGACTTGCGGTCCTTGCCGGGTTTGACACTGTGCTGCATGCGATGCAGGATGAAAAGTTTGTAGCCTTTATTGAAAATTTGATGCGGAATGAAATCGCTCCTTCTATTCCTTTCGAAATAGAGGATAGCACAAAGCAATCTTTTATTTCCAAAGTATTGGATCGTTTTAGAAATCCAAATATCGACCACCACTGGATCAGTATTACCTTAAATTATACCTCGAAAATGGGATTAAGGTGCATTCCTTTATTAATGAACCACTACAAAAAAAGCGATTCTCCTCCGGCTCTCTTTACTTTAGGATTTGCGGCTTATCTTTATTTTATGAAATCTGTGGAGAAAAATGGCTCAGAATTTTTTGCTGAGATCAATGGCCAGGAGTATTTGATAGAAGATCCCTCAGCGGCGAAGTTGCATGAGTTTTGGAATAAAAATTCAGTTGAAGAAACAGTAAACGAGGTTTTAAAGGATATTTCTATTTGGGGTTATGATCTTTCCCGTTTAAATGGTTTTGAGCAAGAGGTTAATAATAAATTGAACAGCATTATAAATACAGGAATGAAAGCCAACCTTGAAGCTTATTATTCTGATTATTCAAAAAAAAACAATTTCGTGATATGAAACAGAAAGTGATGATGATTCATCCGGCCGATAATGTTTTGGTGGCACTAACTGACCTGGCGGCCAATGAAAAAGTTGAGTATAACGGTAAAGAATACACGCTAATTAACAGGATTCCCGCAAAGCACAAATTTGTTATGCAAGATATGCAACCGGGAGATAAAATTTTTATGTACGGTGTATTGGTAGGTAAGGCTGAAACGGAAATTCCAAAAGGAGGAAGAATTACTACGTCTAACGTAAAGCATGCTGCCAGTGGTTTCCAGGTGGGAGAGAGAAGTACCGATTGGCATAAGCCTGATGTTTCGGAATTTATTAATCAAACATTTAATGGTTTTCACCGTCAAGATGGGAAAGTGGGCACTGCAAATTACTGGCTGGTGATACCGCTCGTTTTTTGTGAAAATAAAAATATTGAAGTGCTCCGTGAGGCGATGGAAAATGAATTGGGTTACGGAAGAAATCAAAATAAAAAGCTGGAGGTATCGAAGCTGGTTGATCTTTATAAAGAGGGAAAAAGTATTGAGGAAATTTTAAATGCGGATGTGTCTGCGAATATTGAAGAAGAAAAAACGCAACGGGTTTTTCCAAATGTTGATGGAGTAAAATTTTTGTCACATGAAGGCGGCTGCGGTGGAACCAGGGACGATTCGCGGGCATTATGCGGTTTGCTTGCAGGTTACATTACTCACTCAAACGTAGCAGGAGCAACCATTTTAAGTCTTGGCTGCCAGAATGCGCAAGTCGGTATTTTGCAGGAAGAAATAAACAAAAGAGATAAAAATTTCTCTAAGCCATTGTATATTTTGGAACAGCAACAAATAGGAAGAGGTGATGACCTTATTGCAAAAGCCATCAAGCAGACATTTGCCGGGCTTGTGGAAGCGAATAAAATTGAAAGAAAACCAGCGCCTTTGAGTAAGCTTTGTATTGGCCTGGAATGCGGTGGCTCAGACGGTTTCAGCGGTATTTCTGCTAATCCGGCTATCGGTTATACATCAGATCTTTTGGTGGCACTTGGTGGTTCTGTTATCCTTTCTGAATTCCCTGAATTATGCGGAGTGGAACAGAATTTAAGCGATCGTTGTGTCGATCGTGAAACGGCGCTACGTTTTGGCAGCCTTATGACAACGTACAATGAAAAAGCAAAGGCGGTAGGATCGGGTTTTGATATGAATCCATCACCCGGAAATATTAAGGATGGCTTAATTACTGATGCGATTAAATCTGCGGGTGCGGCCAAAAAAGGAGGTACATCGCCGGTTACAGCAGTTCTGGATTATACGGAAATGATAACCAAAGCTGGACTAAACCTGCTTTGTACGCCGGGCAATGATGTTGAAAGTACGACTGCGGAAGTTGGTTCCGGCGCTAATATTGTTTTGTTTACAACGGGCTTAGGCACGCCGACTGGAAACCCAATTGCGGCTGTGGTAAAGCTTTCAAGCAATACGATTTTGTTCAATAGGATGAATGACATTATTGATATTAATACAGGAACAATTATAGAAGGCGAAGAAACTGTACACGAGGCAGGCGAAAGGATTTTGGAATACATAATAAAAGTGGCAAGCGGAGACGAAGAAGTGAGCGCAGTAAGGCGCCAGCAAAATGATTTTATTCCGTGGAAGAGGGGAGTAAGTCTGTAAGCAGATTGAAGTTTTAAACTTATCAGGTTAGAGATAATAAAACTGGATTCTTTAAAATAAAAATCACGATTATTTATTGGTTTACTCCCATCTGAAATTTTATCTCAGCAATTCTTCAAAGTACTATGAATAATAGATTTACAAGGAATTAAAGCCATTGAAGTTGTTTGTGATTTACGGAATTCTTTTTTTACAAAGTAAATTACTAACAGTAAACCAATAAATACTCATGAATTTGATTTTGCTTCGGCAACGTTTGCATAAATAAAACTGGTAAATGCCATTGCTTTTAAAAAATGTATGTTTACAATTGTAAAATCTAAGTGAAGAAAAGAGTCAATAAACGGATTCTAAATTGCAATTTTGAAACTCCCGAAGGTGAATACAAATACCGGTGAAAAACCGTCATTTGGTTTGGATTGAAATGATAAACCCAATAGTTAGTTTGAAAGATGGATTGTTTCGAAAAAGAAATATTTAACGTTAACTCCATTGATAAAAAAATGCTATCACTTATTTTAAAAAATTAAAATGCCTGAAACTCTTCAACCAAGTGGTTTTTCATCTGCTGCTGCTAACATAAATGAGCAAGTGGGCAAATACAGATGGACGATTTGCACTTTACTTTTTTTTGCAACTACTATTAACTATCTCGACAGATCTGTTATTAGCTTATTAAAAAATGATTTGGAAGTTCGGTTTAACTGGACAGAATCTGATTATTCCGATATTGTAATTGCATTTCAACTTTCTTATGCAATCGGGATGTTGCTTGCGGGAAGATTCATTGATAAAGTGGGAACCAAAATCGGATATGCCGTATCGTTAACCCTCTGGAGTTTTGCGTCCATGGGACATGCTCTTGTACAAAGCACTGTAGGTTTTTTAATTGCAAGATCCGCTTTAGGTATTAGTGAAGCAGGCAACTTTCCGGCCGCTATAAAAACTACTGCCGAATGGTTTCCAAAAAAAGAAAGAGCGTTTGCCACAGGGATTTTTAATTCGGGAGCCAATATCGGCGCTATACTGGCACCGCTAACCGTTCCATTTATTGTAGTAAAATGGGGTTGGCAGGAAGCGTTTATTTTTACAGGCGCGTTTGGCTTGATATGGTTAGTATTTTGGTTTATATTTTACGAAATTCCCGCAAAACAAAAAAGATTATCTAAAGCTGAGCTTGATTACATCCACAGCGATCTTGATGAAACCGAAAATGCACCGGGAAATCCTGAACTTACTTCAGATGTAGAACTTAATAAAAGAGTGCCCTGGATTAAATTATTGAAATCTAACCAAACCTGGGCTTTCATCGTGGGTAAATTTCTTACTGATCCAATCTGGTGGTTTTATCTTTTTTGGCTTCCGGCTTTTTTATATGCCCAGTATGGACTGGACGGAACAGCCATTGCATTACCTGTAGCCATAGTTTATACCATGTCAACAGTTGGAAGCATTTGGGGTGGTTGGTTGCCGCTTTATTTTATAAAGCGTGGCTGGCCGATTTTCCGAGCCCGCAAAACATCTATGTTGATATACGCATTCCTGGTAATACCGGTAGTTTTCGCACAATATCTTGGCTCTGTAGATATGTGGCTGGCTGTGTTCATAATTGGTATTGCCGCAGCTGCACACCAGGCCTGGTCAGCCAATATCTTTACCACTGTTTCCGATATGTTTCCGAAGAAAACAATAGCCTCTGTTACAGGAATGGGAGGAATGGCAGGTGCGCTGGGTGGAATATTAATTGCTTTTCTGGCAGGTCAATTATTTGATCATTATAAAGCGTTGGGCAACCTGGATGCGGGGTATTTCATTATGTTTATCATTTGCGGTTGTGCTTACCTGGTAGCATGGGTATTGATGAATTTATTAGCTCCAAGAATGAAACGGGTTGATTTTGATTAGGGACAAATACACGAAACCAAATCAATAATCATTTTAAAATTATTAGTTAGAATTTATTTTTATGAAAGATTTTTTAGATGCAAACTTTTTATTGCAATCAAAAACAGCAGAAAAATTATACAATGATTTTGCAAAGGAAATGCCTGTGATAGATTATCATTGTCACCTTCCTGTGCAGCAGATTGCCGAAGATATTAATTTTGAAAACCTGACGCAGATATGGCTATATGGTGATCATTACAAATGGCGTGCGATGCGAACCAATGGTGTGGATGAAAGCTATTGCACCGGAAATAAAAGTGATTGGGAGAAATTCGAAAAATGGGCAGAAACGGTTCCTTATACGTTGCGTAATCCACTTTATCAGTGGACACATCTTGAGCTGCGAAGATATTTTGATATCAATGAAATTTTAAATCCTTCCACCGCAAAAAAGATCTATGATGAGTGTAGTGCAAAGTTGCGGACGAAAGAATATTCTGTGCGTAATCTGCTTCGCAAAATGAATGTAAAGGTGGTTTGCACAACGGATGATCCGACCGATACATTAGAATATCATCAAAAAATAAAAGACGATGGATTTGAAATAAAAATACTGCCGGCGTTTCGCCCTGATAAGGCGATGAATGTTGATGATGCGGATGAATTTAACGCCTACATAAAAAAGCTTGAGGAAGTTAGCGGGCTTTCGGTTTCATCTTATGATACTTATTTGACTGCTTTAAAACAGCGGTATGATTTTTTTGCAACGATGGGTTGTTCAGTCTCAGATCATGGCCTGGAATACATGTATTCAGAGGATTATACTAAAGATGAAATTGACGTTATCTTTAATAAAATTCGCAAGGGCGGTCAACTTTCTTCACGAGAAAATTTGAAATTTAAATCAGCGATGCTTCACGTTTTTGCGATGTGGGATCATGAAAAAGGCTGGGTTCAGCAATATCACATGGGTGCTTTCAGGAATAACAATCCAAGGGCTAAAATGCTAACTGGCCCCGATGCCGGATGGGATTCAATTGGAGATTTCCGCCAGGGAGATTCTATGGTGAAATTTTTACGTCGTCTTGATTCCAATAATCAGCTGACTAAAACTATCATTTATAATTTGAATCCAT
>JBDTHD010000078.1:0-4776 GCA_039937075.1 Ginsengibacter sp.
ACATTTTTTATTCTGCAAATTCTTTCTACGGCTTTTGGATGATGTATATCACAGCCCAGGCCGTAGATAGTATCCGTTGGATAAATAATAACACCACCATCTTTTAAGCACTCCGTCACCTGCTTTATCAGTCTTAGCTGCGGATTAACTGGATGGATTGTTACGAGCATATTTTATAAAATTGAGAAACACAAATATAATTTTAATTCAGCGCGCGTGTAATTATTGATTATTAATTATTAATTATTCAGGTTGAAACTTAAACAACGTACACGACTCAACGCTCATTCTTAAAGTGAAAAACAGAGAATAATCAGTCAACAAGCTAATTTTAAGGATTTCTAATTAAGCCTCCCAGGAAATATTTAATACGCAATAATCAATGGTCAAGGCTCAATGTTCAAGCGAGTACGAATTAATCAATAATTATTAATCAATAATCAATGGGATTTCTACAACCAATAAACCAATAAACTAATTACTATTACATTTGCAGCGATTTAAAAAAGAATACATTTTATTATGGCAATAATTACTCTTGGTTCGATGGCTTTTGACGCAATAGAAACTCCTTTTGGTAAAACTGATAAAATTGTGGGTGGCTCTGGCACTTATGTTGCTTATGCTGCCAGTCATTTAACCAGCCCAATTCAGCAGATTTCTATTGTAGGTTATGATTTTCCGGAAGAAGAAATGAATGATTTAAAAAAGCGTGGCGTCAATTTATCTGGTGTTGAAGTTGTTCCGGATCAGAAATCTTTTTTCTGGAGCGGTAAATATCACCTGGATATGAATACGCGTGATACTTTGGTAACTGACCTGAATGTGCTTGCGAATTTTAATCCTAAAGTTCCTGAAGAATACCAGGGAGCTGAATATTTAATGTTGGGGAATCTGGCTCCGAGCCTTCAATTGAGCGTAATTGAACAATTGCGTACAAGGCCACAACTTATCGTTCTGGATACGATGAATTTCTGGATGGAAGTTGCTATGGAAGATTTAAAAAAAGTTTTAAAAAAGGTAGATGTTTTATTGATAAATGACAGCGAAGCCCGGCAATTAAGCGGCGAATATTCTTTAGTGAAATGCGCTAATAAAATTCTGGAGATGGGGCCTGAATTTTTAATAATTAAAAAAGGTGAACATGGCGCTTTATTATTTAATAAAGAACAAGTGTTTTTTGCTCCCGCTTTGCCGCTTGAAGAAGTGTTCGATCCTACGGGCGCCGGAGATGCTTTTGCCGGTGGCTTTATCGGGCACATTGACCACACAAAAAATACCAGCTTCGAAAATATGAAAACGGCTATTATCGTAGGTTCTGCAATGGCGAGTTTTTGTGTTGAAGCCTTCGGACCGCAACGTTTAAAGGAAATATCAAGAGAAGATATTGATTCGCGCCTTAAAGAATTTGTTCAATTGGTAAATTTTGATATTTCTCTTGTGTGACTTTTCCAAATACAATTTCTTCAAAAATCCTAATGGCTAATGCTTGAAATAATCGCACTCATTTTTCTTACAAAAGAAATTGGTAAAATCGCAGCTAAGAAAGGATTGAAACCAATTACCTGGAAAATATACCTAATAATAGGATGGCTTTTTTCAGAAACAATCGGTTTATTATTTGGGATTATGATTTTTGGTACGGATAATATTATTTCTGTAGTCCTTGTAGGAATTACATTTGCTATCTCCTGCTATTTTATCATGAAAGCACAATTAAATAAATTACCGGACCAGACTTTTGACGATGATATCAATAATATCGGCCATTCTTAATCATCTTTCTAACGTCATTTAAATTTGTTTTCTTTTTTATTATCAAATAAACTGAAAAGGTATTTTTTAATTTAAATTAATTTGTTATGTCAGAAATAATAAAAGAATTTAATGAGTATCGCGAAAAAATGAACGAAGTTATTTTAAGCAAAAATAATCTCGTGATGAAGCGCCTTTGGATTCTTGATACGATACTTATGAAGAAGGAGCGGTTGATAAGAAAACCAAAGAGATGCTCGGATTGTTTGCCAGCATGGTTTTGCGTTGCGATGATTGTATTAAATATCATTTGGGCAAATCCAAAGAGTTAGGAGTAACCACTGAGCAGATGTATGAAATTTTTGCTGTGGCCAATATCGTTGGAGGAACGATAGTTATTCCACATACAAGGCGGGCAGCAGAATATTGGGAAGAATTACAGAAGTAAATTTTCATTTGAAGAAAGAACAATTTTTATAGAATTAATTTTCTTTAATTTTAAGAAAAAATAAATTGTTCAGGTGCAGCTTTTAAACAAGATTTTCCTTTCAAACGAGAAACGTAATTTCCGGAAACAACTGCGGAATGTGCTTGGGTTTACTCCACAAAAGTTAGATTTATACATCACTGCTTTAAGCCATCGTTCAGTTAGAGAGGGATCAGATGAAAATAACGAACGACTTGAATTTTTGGGCGATGCAATAATCAGCACCATCGTAGCGCATTATTTATTTATGAGGTACCCTTATAAAGACGAAGGTTTTTTAACAGAAATGAGGAGTAAAATGGTAAATCGGAATCAATTGAATGATATAGCCGTAAAAATCGGTTTGAAAAAAATTACCCTTTATAATCACTTCGACCATTCTTTAAAAGTGTCGCAGATTTTTGGAAATACTTTAGAAGCCATTGCCGGTGCTGTTTATTTGGATAAGGGATATGATCAAACTAAAAAATGGGTGACCGAAAGAATTATAGCTCCGCATTTATTTATGCAGGATTTGGAAAACCTGGACATCAATCAAAAAAATAAACTATACGGCTGGGCCAATAAAAATGGTAAAGTATTGGAATTTGAAACATTAGGCGAAAGCATTGAAAACGGGCGAAGATTGTTTACCATAGGAGCCATGGTAGATGGTGTGCTGATGGCTGAAGCCAAAGCTTTTAATAAAAAAGACGCCAGCCAGATAGCGGCGCAAATTGCAATAGAAAAATTAAACTTATCATGAAATTTGGAATTATCGGAAGCGGCAGTTGGGGAACAGCAATTGCGAAAATATTGACTGATAATAAAAATCAAATTAATTGGTGGGTAAGGAGTGATTCGAACATCAATAGTTTTAAAAAACGCCGTTGCAATCCACATTATTTAAGTAATACATTATTCGATACTGGCATCATTAATTTTTCCAGCAGCGCTGAAGAAGTAATCCAAAAAAGCGATGCGATTGTAATTGTGGTTCCTTCGGCTTTTGTGGCAAATACTTTGAACGATTTATCTCCTACTATTTTTAAAGGGAAAAAAGTAATATCAGCCGTAAAAGGTATTTTACCTGATAAGAATATTTTGTTGAATGAATATCTTAAAGATAAATTTGATTTTGAGCTCAAAGATTATTTCACTGTTCTTGGGCCTTGTCATGCTGAGGAGATTGCTTCCGAAAAATTATCTTACCTCACATTTACGGGAGTAGATGATAAAATGACCAAAGAAATTTCCGGGTTTTTTAAAACGCCTTATTTAAATCCAATTTGCAATTCAGACATTTATGGTGTGCAATATGCAGCCGTTCTCAAAAATATTTACGCCATCGGTGCAGGCATTGCCCATGGACTCGAATATGGTGATAATTTTTTGAGTGTGCTGATTGCTAACAGCGCCGATGAAATGGCAGGATTTTTAAGAAAAGCCGGAATCGAAAATGTCGAAGTAGGTTCTATTGAACATCATGCGATGGCTAAAAATCAAAAGTCAGTAACCAATTATGCAGCGTCTGTTTATCTGGGCGATTTGCTGGTTACCTGTTATTCTTTGTTCAGTCGAAACCGGACTTTTGGAAACATGATTGGGAAAGGCTATTCTGTACAATCTGCGCAGCTCGAAATGAGCATGGTAGCAGAAGGATACAATGCCAGCAAGTGTATGTTTCTTATCAATAATAAAGTGAAAGCTGAAATGCCTATTGCAGAAACCATTTATAAAATTTTGTGGAACGGGCTTCCTGCGGATGAAGGATTTGAAAAAATAGAAGGCGTGCTGGTTTAAAGAATAAATTGAAAATAATAATTACCAATCAAAGAATTAATAAAACAATTTGAAATCAGCTGTTATCATATTTTTATCTATCCTGCTTTTTTATTCATGCAAAAAAGATTCTTTTATTACAAGTCCTGACGCCTCATTGTATACCAGTGCAGATACATTATCTTTTGATACCGTTTTTACCAACGTTGGTTCTATAACACAATCTTTTAAAATTTTTAATAACAACAATCAGAAACTCCGAATTTCCAGTGTGAAACTTTCCGGTGGATCTTCTTCTCCCTTTAAAATAAATGTTGATGGAACTGCATCGCCGGAAGTTAACGATGTAGAAATAGACAGTAATGATAGTATTTATGTTTTTGTTCAGGTGAATGTAAATCCGTCCGCGTCAACACTTCCTTTCATTCTGAGCGATAGCATTCAGATAAATTTCAATGGAAATAAAAAATTTGTTCAACTGCAGGCTTATGGGCAAAATGCGATTTTTTTGAAAAATAAAATTATTAAAGAGACTACAACCTGGAACAAAATTTTGCCTTATGTAATTTTAGGCGGAATCCAGGTAGATACTGGCGCAACCTTAAATATTCAAGCGGGAACAAAAATTTATTTGCATGCTGATGCGCCGTTTTTAGTAGATGGAACTTTAATTGCAAACGGAACAAAAGAAGAACCTGTAATTTTTACAGGAGACAGATTGGATGAAGATTATTCAGATTTACCAGCAAGCTGGCCGGGAGTTTATTTTCGCA
>JBDTHD010000079.1:0-4069 GCA_039937075.1 Ginsengibacter sp.
AATTTATTCAATGATACCAAAAGAAAAACGGCTTTATATAAATCGCTGGATGAAGTAAAAAACAGGTTTGGAAAAAGCAGCGTGGTGAGGGCATCTGGAAAATAAGTGGTGAATGGTGAATGGTGAATGATGAAATTGGTGAATCGTGAATAGAAATCGGTTCTATTTGTTGGTTTACTGCAATGTTCATTTTCATCTTATTCATTCATCATATCATAAAGCGTTTTCTTTTCCAACACTTTCAAAGTGGCATCCCTGGCGATTAACATCATTTTTCGTACTCCACAGGTTTCTTCATCACAGTCAACGCATTTTTCATAAAAATTCAAACTTACACAAGGCAATAATGCAATCGGGCCATTAATAATCCTGATAACGGTTGCAAGATTTAAATTCTTGGGCGAAACACTTAGCCTGTAACCTCCTCCTTTTCCTTTTTTGCTTTCGAGCATATCTGCTTTTTTCAAATCATTCAAAATATGTTCTAAAAACTTTAAAGGAATTTTTTGTTGAATAGAAATTGTAGAAATTTTTACAGGCTCTTTCCCATAATTTTCTGCAAGGTGGACCAGAGCGCGAAAAGCATATTGAGTTTTTTTAGAAAGCATTGTTACAAATTATTTGCCTGTCAGTAAATATAAAAATAAAGCTTGAATTAAATTTAAAAAATAAAAGCCTACTAATTTTATAGGATAACATATCTTTGCAAAACTTTTAAAACAAAAAATAAAATATCATGAGTTTACAATTAGGCGATACCGCCCCGGATTTTACAGCAGAAACAACTGCTGGTAAAATTAATTTATATGATTATCTTGGCACTGGCTGGGGAATCTTATTTTCACATCCTGCAGATTTTACTCCGGTTTGTACTACCGAATTAGGAAAGACTGCATTGTTGCAAAAGGAATTTGAAAAACGAAATACCAAAATCCTTGCAGTGAGTGTAGATCCATTGGATAAGCATATTGGCTGGACAAAAGATATTAACGAAACACAAAATTGTAATGTTGAATTTCCACTAATTGCTGACGAAGATAAAACTGTTGCCAATCTTTACGGAATGATTCATCCAAATGCGTCTACAACTGCAACGGTGCGTTCATTATTTATTATCAGCCCGGACAAAAAAATAAAATTGATCATTCTTTATCCTGCTTCTACCGGAAGAAATTTTAATGAAGTTTTGAGAGTGCTTGAATCACTCCAATTGACTTCAGATTATAGTGTTTCAACTCCAGCGGATTGGAACGTAGGCGAAGATGTAATTATTTCACCTGCGATAAGCAATGAAGATGCAAAAATTAAATTTCCGAAGGGAATGAGAGAAGTAAAACCATATTTGCGTTATACTCCTCAACCGAATTTGTAAAAAATACTTTGCTTGATGATCTAAAGGATACAGTTTGAGAATGAAAACTGTATCCTTTTTTATATGTAAGAAAGTCAATTTAATAAATTCACTAACGAGAACAAAATGGTTCTCATCATCGCAAAAAGATGAGAACATCAGAAGAATTCTTTGTAAAATTAATCATGGATTTGACTAAATTTTTGTCGCTCCATTGATAGTTCATAATCTGCCTGCAATCCCACCCAAAAATCGGCGCTTATTCCCAATTCTTGTTCAAGTTTTAAAGCCACTGAGGCGTTCAGTCTTCTCTTACCTTTAAGGATATCGCTAAAATGAGATGGATAAATCCCTATTTTCATAGCAAATGCAGATTGTTTTATTTGGCGCGCATCTAACTCTTCCCGTAATACTTCGCCGGGTATTAAAGCAACCTTAACTTTAATCTGCTTTCCTTTACTTCCTATAATCTTGTCCATAAAAATTATTTATAATGGTTTGACAAATCTTCAATTACAACAACTTCTTCTATCACAATATTCATTTCTTTATTTATAGAAAATTCAAGCCGATATTTTTCATTTACTCTGACAGAATAAAGCCCCAATTTATCTCCTCTCAATCTTTCCAAATGAAGACTTTTGAAAGCTCTAAGCTCATTTGAATTTCTTACATTTCCCAATATGACCAATTTCTTGCGATACATAGAGACCACTTCCATACTATACTTACTTTTGCCTTTTGGATCAGATCCTGCAAGTTGTTCTAAATATTTATTGTTGAAATAAACTGTCATTATTTTAGGCGTTTCACAAAAATATGTAATTGTTTTTGTTGTACCAATTTTGGTAATTCAACTTAATAGGCGCAGCTTTTTTTCGCAGTATAAATGTTTAAAATAATTTTTGTGAAGATTACTATTTATCCCCTGACCTTCTTCAATTGTTGCAAAAGCGCTCTCATATCTTTTGGCAATGGTGCTTCGAGAGAAAATTCTTCATGGTAATTGTCTTTGAAATGCAAACTAAATGAATGTAACGCAAGCCTGTTAATAATTGGGCGTTCTTCCAGGTCATCCTGGCTTAATTTGTATTTCTTTTTAAATGAAGAAAGTAGAATAGGTTTGCCATCTCCATAAACGGGATCGCAAATAATTGGATGCCCAACGGATTTTGCATGCACCCTTATCTGGTGAGTTCTTCCACTTTGTATTTCAAACTGAACTAACGAAAAAATGCCATAATCTTCCAGCACTTCGTAATTGGTTAGAGAAGGCTTGCCTTTTTTATTCACTACCATCTGGCCCTTTTTTACAGGATGTTCTGCAATGGGTTCATTGATGGAACCAGCTTTTTCGGGCATGCTTCCACGAACAATTCCTAAATACTTTTTTTCAATATTTCTTTGTTCAAATAGTTGGGAAAAATATTTATGAGACGTTTCATTTTTTGCAAAAAGAATTAATCCGCTTGTATCACGGTCCAGGCGATGGACAACAAATATTTTACCATATTGCTGATTTAAAATTTTATACAAAGATAATTGCGTGTCATCATGCCTGTCCGGTATGGTAAGCATACCAGATTCTTTATTTACCGCAATAAAATTATCGTTTTCAAAAATGATGGAAAGCCCTTTCACACTTGATTATTTTTGGTATTGATCTTTTTTTGATTGTTTCCCGCGCCGCTTATATTTTTCTGCTTGTTCATGTATTTCAACAAACGGATTTCCTTTTCGCCAAGGTATCTCCATTTTCCACGCTCTACATTTTTCTTGGTAAGAGTCGCATACATCACCCTGTCAAGGCCTTTTATTTCGTATCCGAAGTGCTCGAAAATTCTCCGCACAATTCTGTTTCTTCCGCTATGCAATTCTATTCCAATAATTGACTTGTCCTTCGCATCAGCATAAGCTAAAGCATCTGCAAAAATCTCGCCGTCGTCTAATTTTACGCCGCTCAATATTTTTTCAAAATTTGCTTTTGTCAAAGGCTTATCCAATTTTACTTCATACACTTTTTTTATATTGAAACTCGGATGAGTAAGCGTTTGCGTAAGATCACCGTCATTGGTAAGCAGCAAAACTCCTGACGTATTTCTATCTAACCGGCCGACCGGATAAATGCGTTGATCCGTAGCATTCTTGGTCAACTGCAAAACAGTTTTCCTGTTTTGAGGATCATCAGTGGTGGTGATATAATCTTTAGGTTTATTTAATAAAATATAAACCAGGTTTTTCGTAATGAATAATTTTTTACCGTTGTAAAACACATCGTCTTTTTCATTTACCTTAAAAGCAGGTTGCGTAATTATGTTTTTATTTACTGAAACTTTTCCACCAATAATCAAAGCCACTGCGTCTCTTCTTGAAGTAACCCCACAATGTGCCAGAAATTTATTCAATGGCATTTCTAAATTAGAGGAATTCTTTTTTTCAACGTCGCCAGTAGACGAACTTTTATTATTGATTTCTGTTTTCTTCTGAGGATATTTTTGTCTTTTATTTGATTTTTTTTCAGGCACAGGTTTATTTTCAAAACCTCTTGTTCGTGCAGAACGCTTTTCTTCAAAATGTTTTTCAATATCAACTGCCCGTTGCTTTTTGGCTTTTTTCTTATCCTGTTTGTGCTTTTCTTTTACAGCAGCATTATTTTTTGGATTGATAAATTTCTGAAACGGTTGTTGACTCATGAGAATTGATTTACTGTTTTTGCAA
>JBDTHD010000080.1:0-2171 GCA_039937075.1 Ginsengibacter sp.
CCGCTCAGCGCCGTGCCTATCATTCCGAAGGCAACAAGGTACCATTTTGACGACCGGTTGGCAATAAAAAAAGTAGCATTATCAGTTGACTTTCTTGAAGTGAGGTACGAAATAAAAATGAGCACTAAAAAATAACCGATGATGAAAGAAAGCAATACAGCGGGCGACATATTTTTTTTTTGGAAAGATTAAAAATGTTTTTGGATTTCTATAATTTAATTTTGATTTTTTTTCAAGATAAATAAAAATATGTCATTTCAGTCTTTAAGTGTTTTTTGCGGCTCAAAAAATGGAAGCGATCCTTTATTTTGTGAGCATGCAAAACAAATTGGTCGTTTGCTCGCAAAAAATAATGTTACCCTGATTTATGGCGGAGGAAACAAAGGAATTATGGGAGCAGTAGCCAACTCCGTTTTAGAAAATAATGGAAAAGTTACCGGCATCATGCCCCGCTTTCTTGCGATTCCGGAACACCGGCATAATGGATTAACAGAAATGATTGAAGTAGAAAATATGCATGAAAGAAAACGCTTGCTTTATGAAAAATGTGATGCTGCATTGGTGTTGGCTGGTGGCTTCGGAACGATGGACGAATTTTTTGAAATGCTTACCTGGAATCAATTGAATCTGCATAATAAAAAAATATTTGTGCTCAATACTTCAGGATTTTACGATCACCTTATCGCCTTCTTAAACGATGCCGAAAAAGATGGATTTTTGTATTCTGATATTCACCAATATCTCCAAATTCTTTCTTTACCGGAAGAACTGGAATCTTACCTGGTTTAGAAAACATGGACAGTAAACGAATTTTTATCTATGATTTTCATTTCGTAACAATCATAACAGTAATGCATAACCGAATATATATTTTACAGTAAACAAACATTTAACTTATATTCTTGTTTTAAAAAAAGTTATGAAAAGAAATATGTTGAGCAAGACAACCAAGAAGTTAGAGACTTTAATTAATTAAAGAACCTTTCAAAAAACCTTCTTGGTTTGGTATAATCTATAGTCCTACTTTTAAAAATAAAAATTATGAAAAGAAATGTATTTATTACCGGCGCTACTGCAGGAATTGGAAAAGCGTGTGCAGAAAAATTTGCAGCCAATGGCGATAACCTGATCATCAACGGAAGAAGAAAAGAAAGGCTGGAAGATTTAAAAAAATCACTCCAGGAAAAATATGAAATCGAAATTTTTTGCGCTTCATTTGACGTGAGAAATAAAGAAGAAGTGTTTGAAAATATAAACGCATTACCGGAGCAATGGAAATCTTTCGATGTCCTGATAAACAATGCTGGTTTGGCTTTGGGAAAAGAACCTTTTGATAAAGCTGATCTTTTAGATTGGGAAACCATGGTAGATACGAACATAAAAGGATTGCTTTATGTAAGCAAAGCCGTGATTCCTTTTATGGTAAAAAGAAACAGTGGTCACATTATTAATATCGGTTCTACGGCCGGCGACGAAGTATATGAAGGAGGCAATATTTATTGCGCCACGAAAAGAGCAGTAGAATCCATCAGCCAGGCGATGCGAATCGATTTGCTTCCGCATCATATTAAAGTAACCAACATAAAACCCGGCGCTGCTGAAACAGAATTTTCTTTAGTACGCTTCAAAGGCGATGAAGAAAAAGCGGATAAAACTTATGAAGGCCTTGTTCCGCTTACCGCAGAAGATATTGCCGGCACTATCTTTTATTGCGCGTCATTGCCACCAAATGTTTGTATCAACTCGCTGACCATCACCTGCACGGCGCAAGCCAATGGAATTTATTCTTACAGAAAGTAATGGATGGAGAATGGTTGAATGGTGAATGGTGAATGGTTGAATGAACAGTAAAAGGACTTTTATCGAGGATTTTTATTTTGTATTAATTATTAAAAAAGACAGGATAAATTACACTTCATTATTCTCTACTAATGTTTTTGAACCATTAGCAGGATCTACTCTAACGTTTCAATTTACTTTGAGACTATTAGAAAAAATAATTATCGCCTCGCACTAAATGAATAATGAAACTCGTAATCTTTCGGAGGCACCGCGTTCAAAAGGTTTCGCACAAAATAATCCCAACGGCGGCGCATCATATAAAGAGAAAATTGCCCGTAACCATGATGGCTGTTGGGGAATATTACCAAATCATAATCTTTGTTGGCTTT